>CAIRBY010000449.1 GCA_903876865.1 uncultured Acidobacteriia bacterium | reverse complement strand
GTGGAAGGGGCTGCTCGTGTGGGCATTGTTCGCCTGCTGCCTGACGCGGATGATGTGGGCGGCGGGCGTCTCCGACAACATCAAGCCGCTCGTCCATCTGAGCGATTTTCTGATGGGCATTACGGCCGCCTGCTTCTATGATCTGCTGCAATCAAAGGTGCGCCCGCCGCGTGGCTGGTGGCTCTATCTGCCCGGGTTCGCGCTAGCCGCGGGGACGATCGCGTATCCGGGCGTGTTGCCCGAATGGCTGGACTTGAACTCCGCGCTGCGTCCCGCCAACGGCCTGCTGCTGATTGGCCTGGCGCTTGGCGGCGGATGGCTGGCGGAATTTCTGAGTAACTCCCTCATCGTGTA
This sequence comes from uncultured Acidobacteriia bacterium, assembly GCA_903876865.1. GTDB lineage: Bacteria > Acidobacteriota > Terriglobia > Bryobacterales > Bryobacteraceae > Solibacter. The sequence continues at coordinate 8,289 of CAIRBY010000449.1, read as the reverse complement.
TCTTGGTAAGTCAAGTTATGCGATGTATATCTTACACGTGCCGATCTTATGGTGGTGCCTGCGCCGGGATACGGACTTTCCGCCGTTAGTCTATGTGGCGATCGTGATCGCGATTTCCGCGGCGGTGTACGGTGGGTTCGAAGAACCGGCTAACCGGAAACTGCGGAACTACCTGCGAGGCCGAGTTCGTCCGCCCGCGCCTGCATTGCCCTGACACAGAACTCGACATGTTCTTCAAGCGGCACGCCCAACTCGGCGGCGCCTTCCAGAATGTCCTGCCGGTTGACGCTGCGGGCGAAGGCCTTGTCCTTGGTTTTCCTGGCGGTTTTACGATAATCCCTCTGAGTCTTCCTATGCGAAGCCAGGATAGAAATCGGCACTGCGACTGCTCACTTATAATGGAACGGGAGGAGTATGCACGTGCGACGCTACGACAGTCTCATCTCAAAGCGGGAACAGATCCTCGCGATCGCCTCCAGGCACGGGGCGAGGAACGTGCGGGTATTCGGCTCGGTGGTGAGGGGTGAGGATGGACCGGATAGCGACGTGGATCTGTTGGTGGAGTTTGAGCCGGGACGCGGGTTGCTCAACCACGCTGCTTTGATCGAGGAGTTGCAGGATCTGCTGGGCTGTAAGGTGGACGTGGCGAGCCGCAACGGCCTGAAGCCACGGATTCGACAGCGGGTGATCGAGGAAGCGGTGGTTCTGTGAAGGTGGTTCTGTGAGGGTGGTTCTGTGAGGGACGACTCCGGCCGTCTCCAGGACATCCTGGACTCTATCCAGCGAATCGAAGAACGGATCGGCGGTGGGCGGGAGCGCTTCGAAGCCGACGAGATGTTGCAGGTGTGGGTGGTTCATCACCTTCAAATTATCGGGGAGGCAGCGCGTTCGATAAGCCACCCTCTGCGCGTCGCGCACCCCGAGATACCGTGGACCAATGTGATTGCGATGCGAAATCTCCTAGTGCACGAATACTTTGGTATCGATCTCGAGGAAGTCTGGTCGACGGCGGTGAACGATTTGCCGCTCCTGCAACTGAAAGTCGCAGAGATACTCGCAGAAGCGGACTGAAGCCGCGGGAACGCAGGCGGCGGTCCCAGTTCTTCGGCTAACCGGAAACTGCGGAGCTACCTGCGAGGCCGAGTTCGTCCGCCCGCGCCTGCATTGCCCTGACACAGAACTCGACATGTTCTTCAAGCGGCACGCCCAACTCGGCGACGCCTTCCAGAATGTCCTGCCGGTTGACGCTGCGGGCGAAGGCCTTATCCTTCATCTTCTTCTTCACCGACGCTACATCGACTTCGGCCACGCTCTTCGAGGGTTTCACGTAAGAGATCGCGGTGATGAATCCGGCCAGTTCGTCGCAGGCATAGAGCACTTTCTCGAGCGGCGAAACGCGCGGCACGCCGCTGTAGTTCGCATGCGAGAGAATGGCGCGGCGGATCTCCTCATCCACGCCGCGCGCCGCCAGAATCGGCTCCCCGAGCATGGGGTGATCGGGCGCCTGCGGGTGAATCTCCCAATCGAAATCGTGGAGCAGCGCGGTCACGGTCCACTTCTGTTCGTCCTCGCCGAGTTTGCGGGCGTACGCGGTGACGCAGGTCTCCACCGCCAGCGCGTGTTTGCGCAGTCCCTCGGATTTGGTGAACTCGCAGACGATCTCCCAAGCCTGATCACGGGTAAGCATGCAGACCATTGTAGGGCAGGCAGCGGGGCAAACGCGCCTGCCGCGACGGTGGCTGGCAGCGGGTTACACTGTGCCTATGCAACGGCGAAGCTTTCTCGCATCCGCGCTGGCTGTGCCCGCGCTCCGCAACTGCTGGGCCGCGCCCGCTCTCGATCTCGCGGCCATCGAACGGCCCCGCGTGCTGAAGGCGGCCAATCCGTACCTCAGCGAAGCGCCCGTGACCGTCACTGCCGCGAGCAGTCCGCGCAGCGCGGGTGGCAAGCACGATTTCTTCAGCGAAGGCGACTATTGGTGGCCGGACCCGAAGAACCCAGACGGCCCGTACGTTCAGCGCGACGGCATGAGCAACCCGGATAATTTCGTGGAGCATCGCCGCGCCATGATTCGCCTCAGCCTGATTGTCCCGGCGTTGGCGGCGGCCTACAAGATCACGAAAGACCGCAAGTACGCCGACCACGCCGCGCGCCATCTGCGCGCCTGGTTTGTGGATGACGCGACGAAGATGAACCCCAACCTGCAATACGCGCAGGCCATCAAGGGACGCTTCACGGGGCGGGGAACCGGCATCATCGATACGCTGCACTTTGTGGAAGTGGCGCGCGCCGCCGGGCAGCTCGACCTGAAGGCGGCGGATCTGGCCGGCGTGAAGGCGTGGTTCGCCGCATACGCGGAGTGGATGAGCACGCACCCCTACGGCATCACGGAGCGCGACGCCAAGAACAATCACGGCACCTGCTGGTGCACGCAGGTAGCAGCCTTCGCGCAGCTGACGGGCAATCGCGAGCAGCTGGAGTATTGCCGCACTCGCTTCAAGACCGTTCTGATTCCCACGCAGCAGGCCGCGGATGGCAGTTTCCCGCTGGAGTTGGCGCGCACCAAGCCCTACGGCTATTCGATCTTCAACCTGGATGCGATGGCGATTCTGGTGCAGACGTTGACCACGAAAGAAGACGACCTGTGGCGCTGGCAGATGCCGGACGGGCGCGGCATGGCTAAGGCGATGGCGTGGATGTATCCCTTCCTGGCCGATCGCAAGGGCTGGCCCAAGCCGCCGGACGTGATGTATGACAGCGCGTGGCCTGTCCGCCAACCCTGCCTGATCTTCGCCGGCGCGGCGCTGGAGAAGCCGGAGTATGTGGCGCTGTGGAAGAAGCTCGACGCGGATCCGACCATCGAAGAGGTGCTGCGCAACTTCCCGGTGCGCCAACCGGTGCTGTGGCTCTGAGCGTAGGGTAGGCGGTTCCGCCTGCCAACAGTTCGGGCATACCGGGTGGAAAGGGGCACGGTTGGAAATGGGCAAGGTTGGCAGGCGAAAACGCCTGCCCTACTTTCGGCGGCTTCGGCACGATGAGAATGTTCGAGGGAACGGACCGCAGGTGAAGCGGATGGCGTGACTTCACAGTCCTTCCATTAAAGGCCTGGCAGTTTCGATCCGAAAAGCAATAGCGAGGGTCCATGACCATTGCTTACCGCTTTTTGACATCGAACTGCTTTGTGGTACTCCTGGCATCCGCACTGTATGCTCAGGATCCCGCGCCGCTGCACGTGAGCGCCATCGTGCAAGGAAACTATGCCTGGTCTTCCGGCGCTGCTGCGGGAAATCCCGACCCCAGCCTCGGCTTCCTGAAGGACACCGGTCACATTCGCCTGACCGAAGCCACCGTGAGCATCTCAGGGGACTGGGACCGCGTGGGGTTCCGCATCGATGGCGGCGGCGGGGATTTCTACAAGGCGGCGATGGCGGCCGATTCCTGGAAGGGGCCCAATCAGTACGTCACGCAGGCGTTTGTCTTTTTCAAACCGAGCGCCGCGGTGCCGCTGCGTGTGGAGGCGGGCAAGTTCTTCAGCAGCGTGGGCGCGGAGGTGCCAGAGAGCAACGAGGATTACAACATCTCGCGCTCGCTGTTGTTCTGGTACGCCAGTCCGCTCTATCACGTGGGCGTGCGCGCGAGCGCGCCCATCGGGAAAAACTTCACCGCGGGGGCCCAGCTGTTGAGCGGTTGCAACACCGTCACGGGCTCGCATGGCCATCAGTCGATGGCCTTCACGCTGGCGCGCACGGGCGAGCGCTGGGGCTTCAACCAGATCTACATCGGCGGCAACGATAAGCCCGAGGGGCGCGGCTGGCGGGAACTCTCCGACACGGTGGTGACGTTCAAAGCCTCCGACCACCTGAGCGGTTATGGCGAAGTGCTGGGAGTCCTCGAGAAGCGGACCGGCACGGGCTACGATCGCTGGTATGGCGTGGCTACAGCGTGGCGTTTCGTGCCGCGCGAGAAGTGGGCGATCAGCCCGCGGGTGGAGTGGTTCAACGATGCCAACGGCGCCACCACCGGCCTCGCCCAGCGGATGCAGGAATTCACACTCACCGGCGAGTACAGGCCCGTGAAGTACGCCATGGCGCGGGTGGAGTATCGGAGTGAGTGGAGCAGCCAGCCGTTCTATGGGACTGCCGGCAGCCTGACTCCGGCTCGCAACCGGCAGACGTTGATGGCGGGAATCACCCTGCTCTTCGATCACGGGCTGTAGCCGCACGATACAATGGAGAGTGCGTTTTCGGTCCTCATCCCTCTCCCAATTTCTGATCCTCTCCGCGATGGCGCAGTGCGCCCTCGCCCAGGCTCCGCTCCCGCTCCACCAGACCCGCTACCGCGTCCGCGCGGGGGAGCGGGTCGCGATTCGGGCGCCGGCGGATACCGTCCGCCTGGTCCGCGAAGCTACGCGCATCCGCTCGCGCTTCGCTTTCGCGCCGGAGCCTGGCGGCGAAAGCCTGCTGCTCGGCGTGCCGCTTCTCACCGAGCCCGGCGAGTATAGCGTCCCCGTCGAGATCACGGGCGCCGGTGGCACCGCCCACTCCGCCATGCTGCAGGTGACGGTGGAACCGCACGCCACCGTGCCATCCAATTCCCCCGCCCCGCCCGTCATCCTGCTGGATGGCTGGCAAGCGCCCTCCAGCACCAGTGCCTGCCCCATCCAGCCCGATTCCACCGGCACCTTCGGCAATCTCTCCAGCTATCTCACCGCGCGGCCCAACCAGGTTCCCGTGGTCTACTTCTTCGAGAACTGCACCGAATGCCCCGCCTGCGCGCTCGAGAAATTAGGCGCGAACCTCGGCGCCTTCCTCGATTCCCTCCGCTATGACAACGGGTCGCCGGTCCCACAGGTGGATGTGATCGCGCACAGCATGGGCGGCCTGATCGTGCGCTCGTACCTCTCCGGCAAGCAGGCCGCATCCGGCACGTTTACGCCTCCCGCAGTCCCGAAGATCCGCAAGGCCGTGTTTCTTGCCACGCCGCATTTCGGCGCCTATCTGGCCGATAATCCGCTGGCCCCGCTGCTCTTCGGTTCCGGCGTTCAACCGCAGGCCATGAAGCGCGGCAGCCAGTTCCTCTGGGACCTCGCCACCTGGAATCAACTCGGTGACGACCTTCGTGGCATCGACGCGGTCGCCGTGGCCGGCAATGGCGGTCTCTTCGCCACGCCACCGTTCCCAGGTGATGGCGTCGTCGGAATGTCCAGCGCCTCGCTCGCCTTTACTTCCCCCACCGCTGCCGGCGACGGCCGAACGCGCGTGGTCAATTACTGCCACGTGGCGCTCGATCCCGGTCTGGAAGCCTCTGTCCTCGGCTGCACCGGCGGCGGCATCGCCCACGTCGATTCGCCGCAGCACCTCAGCTACCAGATCATCCAGTCTTTCCTCGCCGGAACCAGTGACTGGCAGAGCATCGGGAGCGGCGCGGGGCAGGATTCGACACTCTCTACGGCCGGGGGCCTCTTCCTCGCCGCCCGCAACGCCAAAGATCAGGACCTCAACGATCTGACCTCCGCCGCCTTCGGCGTTTCCGCCCTCACTGCCGGACCGGCCAACCCCACGACCAGCGTCTTCTTCAACGATCTGCTCCCGCCCGGCGCTTACAACGCCACCGCCGTCAGCGCCGCAGCGGGTCCGCTGGCCGCACCGCTCACGCTTGCCGCCGGCGGCTATCGCCCGCTGCTGTTGAAACAGGGGCCGGCCATCACCAGTGTCCGCTCCGCCGTTGCTACCGGACTCGCCGGCGTCACTGTCGCCTCGGGTTCGAACATCACCATCACGGGCAGCGGCTTCGATGCCTCTGCCGTCGTGATCGCCGGTGGCGTGAAGCTCGCCACCTCGTCGATTGCGCCGCAGCAGATCGTCGCGTTTTTCCCGGTGACGGTCAGCGGACTCGCGGCCGTCAGCGGGCTTGTCAACCTGACGGTCACCACCACCGGCGGACAGGCCGGAACCCGCATCCTGGTCGCGCCCGCCTCCTACACTCCGCCCGCCATCGCGCTCTCCGCCAACTCCTTCTTCTATACCTTTGCCGCGGGCAACACCACGCCGATTGTAGAGAGCGTCGCCGTCACCAATAGCGGCGGCGGCTCGCTGGTCTGGTCAGCCGCTTCGGATTCCCAGTGGCTCACCGTCACCACCACGGCGAACGCGCTCACGCTCACCGCCAATCCGGCCGGACTCGCCACCGGGACGCTGCACGGCTCCATCACCGTCACCGCCGGCGGCGCCTCCAATTCGCCGCAGACGATCAGCGTGACTGTGTTGCTGATTCCGATCGTGACCGTCACCTCCGTCACCAATGCGGCGAGTGGCGCAGCCGGTCCTATCGCGCCCGGGGAGATCGTCACCATCAAAGGCAGCGGCTTCGGCCCCGCAGCGGGCATCTCCTTCACGCCGAATGCCAGCGGCGGGCTCGATCCCACGCTCGGCGGAACCCGCGTCTTCTTTGGCGCCTTTGCGGCGCCGCTCACCTACGTCTCGGCCACTCAGATCAACGCCATCGTGCCGCATGAAGTGGCTGGTCGCACGCTGGTGAGCCTGCAGGTTCTGCCGCAGCCTCAGGGAGCGCAGGTGCTGGTTCCATTGCCGGTCTCTTCCACCGCGCCCGGCTTCTTCACCGTCAATGCAGCCGGCACCGGACAGATCCTCGCCACCAATCAGGATGGGAGCTTGAACGGGGCGGGGAAGCCCGCGCCCAAAGGCTCCTACGTTACCCTCTACTTCACCGGTGGTGGAGAGACCACGCCGCCCGGCGTGACCGGGTCCATCAACGGGGCTGTGCTCAAGAACCTGGTGCAGACGGCGACTGTGACCGTCGGCGGACAGGCTGCCACCGTTACCTTCGCCGGAGCCGCTCCGGGTCTGGTGGATGGCGTTCAGCAGCTCAACCTCCGCCTCGCCGATGACGCCCGTTCCGGCGCCGCACAGCCGGTGGTCCTCACGATTGGCGGCGCATCCACACCGGCGCTTGCGACCATCGCCGTGCAGTGAGCCCCGCCGGCGCGGGCACTCGTGCCTGCCGTCTTAAAAGGTTGGGCGCGAAGCCCCCTGCGGGTTTCGCGCCCATGGCACTGCGTGGTGAGTAGCGGTCTACTGGATCTTCGTGCTTTGCGTCGCAACACACTGCCACTTTCCGTTGCGCTTGGCATAGATGTCGGTCCAGACATATTTTCCGCTGCTGTCCTTCCCGTTGTAGGTGCTCTTCTCCGTGTCGCTGGCGGTGACCACGGCGGTATCGCCAAAGACTCGAACTTTGATTTCTCCGAGTTCGATCGACTGCGTTGTGGCTGCGCCGGTTTTCAGATTCTCGATGGATTGAGCCCTGGTAATGGTCTTCCCCTGGAAATCGATACCAACCCAATCGTTCGCCATCAATCGGTCCAATGTCTTGAGGTCGGCGGCCAGATTGGCCTTGTTCATGCCAACTTTGGACCAGTCCTTTTCCATCTGCGTCAGCGTTTGCTCGACGCCTTGCCCGTAGGCAAGCATCGACGCCATTACGAACAAGCATACAGCGACAATCTTCTTCATTTCTTTGTCTCTCCTCTTCAGGCACGAAGCCAGCCATCGATTCTATATCAGATGAATCGCGGGTGGGTGGCTTCCTTACCGCCACCGAGCGGGTCCGGGCTGCGCCGGCGAAACCGGGGTGCTACTCGTCGCGGAGGGCGGTCGCGGTGGGGATCGCCGTGGCACGCATGGCGGGAATCCAGCAGGCGAGAATGGCGGCGAGGGTGAGGATGGCCGGCACCAGCGTGAACGTGAAGACGTCGCGCGGATTGGAAAGGAACAGGATCTCCGAGACCTGGCCGGCGGCGAAAAAGGCCACAACAGAACCGGCCAGCACGCCGATCGCGACCAATCGCACGCCGTCGCCTAATACCATCCTCTGCACCGCGGAAGGCGTTGCGCCGAGAGCGATGCGAATGCCGATTTCGCGTGTGCGCCGGCGGACGTTGTAAGAGATCAGTCCATAGATCCCGATGGTGGAAAGGAAGAGCGCGAGGCCGCCGAAGATGGCCAGAAGGGTCGCGGCGAGGCGCTGCGCCCAGAGCAGATCGTGGGTAGAGGTTTCCAGTGTCTCGGCCTGCAGCAGGAAATTGCGGTCGAGACTCTGCAATTGGCGCCGCGCCGCGCCCAGAAGCGCCGCGGGATCGCCTGCCGTGCGGATGTAAAGCACCGCGGTCGGGAAGTAATACTGCACCAGCGAAAGGTATACCAGCGCTTGCGGCGATTCGCCCACGGACTGGTAGTTCGCGGTTCGCGCCACGCCGATCACTTCCACGGG
>CAIRBY010000448.1 GCA_903876865.1 uncultured Acidobacteriia bacterium | reverse complement strand
GCCCGCCCCAGATAAACGGCGCCGGTGCCTGCCAGCGCCATTGCGCCCGGCCCTCCGCCAAGCGCCCCGAGGTGAGCGATCACCATGTCTCCATGGATCGAAAACTCTCCGAAGCCCGCCTCGCGCAGGATTCCCGCGGCGTCTTCCCTGCCCGCGCCATCGTAATCCACGCCCGCCAGTCCCGCTGAGACGAGGCGCACGTCGGCCGTTTTCGCTCCGCAGCCCTGCAACACTTCGCGGATTGCCTCCTCGAGCGAGCGGCGAACCACATCCCGCCGCGCCACCAGGTGGTTGGAGGGGCCGCTCACCGCTTCCGCCAGTAGCGTGCCGGAGCGGTCGAAGGCCGCGCAGTGCGTGCGCGTACCGCCTCCATCCACGGCGATCAGGAGTTCCCGCTGGCTCATGGTTTCAACCTTCCACCTTGGGCGATGGGTCCGCCATCCCGCGGAATACGCCCTGCGCCATCCAGCGCCGGATGAACCACCCGCCCGTGCCCGCGGCAACCGCCAGCGCACCGGCAAAGGTGCTCCATGCTTCCGCCAGCGGCGCGATCACCGCGAGCACGCTGGCGGCGGCAAAGCCAACGCCTAAGCCGCAATCGATCAGGTCCTGCAGGGTCTCCCGCGCGATGGTCTTCCGCTGCGACTCACGCAACTCGCGCGTGACCGGCCCCCAGAAGCCCGGCGGGCGGCACGTCTGGTGGAACCTGCGCAGAGTGTCGAGCGGCTCCGCCGGAGTCAGCAGCGTGATCGCGCAGATGATGGCGAATCCCAACCCGAAGAGCAGCAGAAAACCCTGCCAGAACGGGTGGTTCGCCTCGTTGGAAAAGCCCAGCGGAAACCAGACGATGTAACTCAAGGGGAAGCCGACCAATAGCGCCGTGGCCTCGCCATAGATGTTCAGCCGCCACCAGAAGAAGCGCAGCCAGGAGAGCGGCAGCACGAACGCGAACACCACCGAGTTGATGAAGAGAAACCAGGCGCGCATGCCCTGCACGAATGAGTATGCCACCACCAGACCCAGCGCGAAGAGCACAATGGAAGCGCACCGTCCCACCAGCACGTAGTGCGTCTCGCTCCTGCCCGGCCATAGCGGACGGTAGAAATCGTTGATCACGTAGGAAGCGCCCCAGTTCATGTGCGTGCTCACCGTCGCCATGTAGGCCGCGAACACGCCGGCCACCAGCAGCCCCAACAACCCGGTGGGCGCGTAGCTGCGCACCATGCGTGCCCACAGTTCGCCGGGTTCGGCAAGCGAACCCGGCTGGTAGACCGCAGCGGCCGCCATCCCCAGAATCAGGAAGGGAATCACGCGCACGATTAACGTCAGCACCATGTTGAACAGCTGCCCCACCTGCGCGTGAAATTCGTTGCGCGCGGCCATGAAACGCTGCGCCGTGAAGCCCTCCCCGCCCGTGGGCGAGGCGGCGAAGAACAGGCCTTGCATCACGAAGGCGATCACCGTCAGCCCGCTAAGTCCCGGTACCGGAGGCAGCACGCGGAAGAAGGCTGCCGCTTCCGTTCCGCGATTCGCCACAATCGCCTGATGAATGCCGTGAAAGCCGCCCATGTGCGCCAGCACCACCGGCAGTAGCGCGATGTTCCCCGCCAGGAAGATGCCGAACTGAAACGCGTCCGTGTACGCCACACCGGAAAGTCCCGCGCAGGTTGTATAGATCACCGCGACCGTGCCCGCCGCGAGCATCAGGCTCATCGGAGTCCAGCCCAGAATGGGTCCCAGCGCAGCGCCCAGCCAGCCCGATACATAGCCGATCAGCACCACGATGAAACCGAAGCTCATGAAGATCGCGTACACGTTACGGTAGATGCCGGCCAGGCGCCCGCTATAGCGGATGCCGAGCAGTTCGGCGGAGGTCACGGTGCCGAGCCGGCGCCAGTATTTCGACCACAGCACAGCGCCCAGCGGCATCCAAATAATGTAGGGAATCCACCAGACCGCGTTGCCCAGCAGTCCACCCTGAAAAGTCAACATCGTGACCGCCGGCGCGAGTCCCGCGTCGGTGTAGGTTGCCACCGCGGAGAGCGCGATGATCCACCACGGCAGCCGCCGGCCCGAGACAAAATAATCGCTGACACTGCGGCTGGCTCGACGCGTGAAATACAGCCCCACGCAGAGCATGCAGACGAAATACAGGGCGACCACGCCCCAATCGATGCTCTTCACGTGCGGACCAACCCTGCGGCCGCGGGCTTCTCCTGCAGTTGATGCTCCAGTTCAACCGCGGCCCGCACGATCCGTTGCTCGGAATCGGCGGCGCAACTCGCTACGGCCACTTCATAGCCGCCTTCCGCGAAGGCCTCCGCTGTGGGTAGGTAGCCTTCATAGCCGTTCGCCATACCGATCAGGAAGAAAGGCCGCGCCAGCAGTTGCTGAATCCGCAGCGACGTTTCCGCGAAGACCTCTCCGGAGACGCCGAGCAGCATCGCGCCATCCAGGCGGATCGCCTGAATCTCCAGCGGAATGCGTCCCCCACGCTCCTTGAGGCGCCGGGCATTGGCGATATCGATCGAGTTGTACAATTCGCGGGCGCGCGCCTTCAGCAGTTCCGGATCGCCCGGCGCCAGTGC
>CAIRBY010000447.1 GCA_903876865.1 uncultured Acidobacteriia bacterium | reverse complement strand
GATCGTCATTGGTGGTGCGGATCAGGTAGCCAGTGTAGCCTTCATCGATGAGCTTCAGCACGAGGCCGCCGGCGAAGAGCGAGAGATCGTCGGCATGCGGCTGAATCGCGGCTAGCACTTTGCCGGCGTGCGGTTTGCCGGGCTGCGCCCGCTCGATGTGGATCTCCGTCTCGGCGAACGGACCTTCGTCCAGCGGGGCGTTAGAGCCTTCGTCCGGCGGCGCACCCGCCGCGGAAACGGCGAAGGCACCTCCGGCGATTCGCGCCAGGAAATCACTGCGCTTCATGGGATGCTCGCAGATCTACAGACAGGCGATGACGTCGATCTCCACCAGCGAATTGCCGGGAATGCCAGAGGCGGCAATGGTGGTGCGCACCGGCGGTTCCGCACCAAAGCGGCCCTGGAAGACTTCATTCATGGCCGCCCAGTCTTTAATATCGGCCAGATAGACGTTGGCCTTCAGGACCTTTTCCATGGAGGAGCCGACGCTCTCCAGTTGCTGCTGGATGGAGTCGAGCACGATCTTGGTGTGGGATTTGATATCGCCCGGAACGTGGGCTCCTACGCCGGCAATGAAGAGCAGATTGCCGTAGGCGACGGTGCTATTGAAGAGCGGTGTCTTAGCTGGCTTCTTGCCGTCTTTGTAGATCACCCTTTTGGTGGGCTTCTCGGTCTGAGCTGCGGCCGGCACCGCGACCGTAGCGGCGACTGCCGCAGTGGCAACTCCACGTCCCAGGAAATTCCGTCGGTTCGTCTGCTTCATACTCTCTCCGTTCGACTCCCGTAGTCTAACCGCGCCGCCCGCCGGCCGCGCGGTACTGGTGTTTCTCCGCCGTCCAGCGGGCTTCTCCGTACTCGCCCAGAGCGACGGTTCCCGACATGGTTCCGGCATTGACCGCGCCGGTGAACTGAAACGAGACGCGCGTGCCGTCGGTTGGGATGGAACTCTGGAAGCGCACCGCATTGGCGGCGACCGTGCCGCTGAGTTCACCGGAGGCGAACTCGCCCTGATGCGTTCCCATCAGCTTGCCGCCATCCTGCTCCAGCATCAAGGTGTGATTGGCCGAGCCGTGCACGAACTCCAGATGCAGATCCCACTGTCCGGCAAGGGAAGCGGGTTGGCCGGCCGCAGGGGGCGGCGGATTCTCGATCTTCGGGGGCTTGGAAAGCAGCGCGTAGAGGCGGTCCGCGATCACTTTCTCGTCGCCCGGCATCATTTGATACGGCACGATGCCCACGGTGCTTGCCATGTTCCCGGGGCGCGCGCCGCTAGAGCGGGAGACGACGATGCGCGGATCGGTATCGAGCAAGAGTTTGGCGAGTTCCTGGCCGGTGATGCCAAGTTTGGCGCCATCCCACTGGATGATCAGTTCGGGGGTGCGGTTGGAGAGATCGGGCGAAGGCTGGTTGACCTTGGTGGTGATGCCGTCCACGCGCTTCACGCTGCCCGCAATGTGATCGAGCCAGCTTTCCCACTGGGCCCACTCGGCCTTGTGGTCGCGCTTGACCCACATCTCCACCGCGGCCAGCATGCCCATGATCTCTTCTTTGCCGACCTTCACGGACCGCCCGAAGGCATGGTGCGGCGCGCTGTTGACCCAGGCGCCCTGAAGCAAGCTCTTGTCGCCGAGCAGCAGGCCCGCGGCTTGGGGTCCGCGGATGCACTTGCCGCCGCTATAGGCCACGGCGTGTGCGCCGCGTTCCAGGTGCACGTTCGGCTTGATGGTCAGGATTTCCGCGGCGGCATCCACCAGCACGGGGACATTGTGGCGGCGCGCGGCTTCGGCGACGACACGGGTGCCGAGAGGTCCGTCATCGCCTGGTCCGGCGAGGATGTAGACGAGCGCGGTGCGCTCATTGAAGGCGGCTTCGAGTTCGGCCTTATCGTGCACGACGATCAGTTTGACGCCCAGCATTCGAACGGCATGATCGTAGACATTGTGCGAGTAGGCGGGAACGATGGCTTCGCTTTTGAGGCCGGTAAGATTGGGGAGGCGTTGCATGCGCTCGGGATTTCCGCCGGCGATTACGGAGGCGGTGAAGTGGGTAATGGCGGCACAGCAGCCGGCGGTAACGATGCCCCATTCGGCGCCGGTAATTTCGGCGAGGCGGCGGCTGACGCCATCCATCAACTCATCCATGTTGACGAAACTGCGCGAGGCCTGATCCATGGCCCGCTTCACTTCGGGCAGGGTCTGCGAGCCGGTGATGATGGTGAAGGTGCCGCGCGCGTTGATCACCGGGCGCACGCCGATGGAGCGGTACATATCCGCGCCGATCTCCAGCGGCCCGGCGACGGCTTGCCGCACGCTCCCGCCCAACGCTTGCATGGCGGCAAGCATACCGCCCTGCCGGAACAGATCCCGGCGGCTGTAACCCGCCCATGGCTCCTTGAGCCTGGCCCACAAGGCTTGTGGCATAAATTTTCGCTCGGAAAATAAAAAGGCCCCGGTCCGCGTTCCGAATCGAAGAGCGAATCGGAGCGCGGACCGGGGCCCGGTTGATTAGAAGTAGAACTTCGCTGCGATTTCCACGTTGCGCTCACCCTGCGAGCTTCGGATCTGGCCGAAGAGCGAAGAGGTGATGGCCTGGGAAGCCGGACTGGCGAAGGTCGGAGTGTTGAACAAATTGAAAACCTCGGTTCTCAGTTCAAAATACTTGTGTTCGGTAATGCTGAACTGCTTGTGAATCGAGTAATCGAGGCGCTTGAGGCCGGGACCGCGAACCAAGCCGACGCCCGCATTGCCGAAGGTGCCGGCAGTGGGGGAGGCGTATGCCGAGATATCCAGGAAGGAGACACCTGGGCCGATCAAGTGCGCATCGTGCGGGGTGCCGATCACGTTGGGGCGGAAGCTGCGCTGGCCGGTGCCGGAACTATCGGTGGCCGTTTTGATGGTCAAGGGGAAGCCGCCGTGCAGGGTCAGGACACCGCTCATCTGCCAGCCGCCGAGAATGGCATCGACCGCGCGGTTCCACTGGGCGCCGATCTTCTTCTTGCGGCCGAGGGGCAACTCGTAGACGAGGGAGCCGGTGAAATTGTGCTTGAGGTCAAAGTAGGCAGAGCCCCATTCGGCCTTGCGGTCGTAGAGGTTCTGCATGTAGGCGGACTGACCGCCGG
>CAIRBY010000446.1 GCA_903876865.1 uncultured Acidobacteriia bacterium | reverse complement strand
GTTGGCCCCAGACCGGACCAGCGACGTGGATGACGAACTTGGCCGGGAGTTTGCCGCCAGTGGTGATGACCCGTCAACGACAATTATTATTCCCCAATGGCGACAACTATAATTCCCCAGTTGGGGTAGTTGGAGGGAGATCCCCTGGCTGGTGGAGTGGAGCCAGTCCGACTGGCGGAACGCAACCAGCCAGGGGCTGGTAAACTTCACGCGATCTGTCGGGACTTGGCTTTCTGTGCGCGGACGCTCTCCCCGTCAAACTCCAAGATCGTGGCGTGATGGACCAACCGGTCAATCGCCGCCATCGTTGTCAGCGGATCTTTGAAGATTTGGTCCCATTTCGAGAACACCAAGTTGCTCGTGATCATCACGCTGCGCCGCTCGTAACGCTCCGCCAAGAACGTGAAGAGCACCTCCATCTCCTCCCGGTCTTGTTGGACATAGCCAATGTCGTCGAGCACAACGACGGCATACCGGTCCAACTTCTTGAGTGCGGCTTCCAGTTTCAGAGCCTTCTTTGCGGTCAGCAGTTGTTGCACCAGCTTGAAGGTCGGCGTGAACAACACCGGTAACCCGTGGCGCAGGATTAACTCCCGTCCCAGCGCGGCCACCAAGTGCGTCTTGCCGCGACCGGGTAAGCCGAAGGCCAGCAGGTTCTCGCCCCGTTCGACGAAGCCCCCATCCAGCAGCGTGGGTAATTGGCGTCGGACTTTGGCTGACAGCAATGACTCGTCGAGATTGCCCAGGTTCTTGCCGTCGGGCAGTCCCGATTGTTTCAGGAGCCGGGCGACGCGCCGCTGGCGGCGTTCCTCGGCTTCGCTCTCGCAGAGGTGCTGCAGAAACTTCCGATAGCCCCAGTGATCCGCCTCTGCCGTTTGTAACGTCGCGGCATACATCCCCGCCATGGTCGTCAGATTGAAACTCCGCAGCAGGCCCGCCAGTGGATCATGCGACATGCGCCACCTCCGTGCCCAGCAGGGCGTCATACAGTGCCAGGTCCACGGTCGGCTCCACCAGTGGCACCGCCAACGTCGGACAGAGAAACCGCCGCAGGCTCTCCGTGCGCCAGGGAGCGACCGCTGATCCCACCAGTTCACTGAGGAGCCCATCCACCGCGCTCACTCCAAGCTCGGCGGTTAGTTTGAGCAGACGCAGATACTCCAACTCACCGGGGCGTTGCCCGTGGTCGCGCACCAGCTTGTCATACGCCGCCCGATACGTCGCGTTGGGAAACAGCTCTTCCCGATGCCGATACCGTGCAAACGCCCCCGGCTTGCGCAACAACGCCTGAATCACATGCCGATAATCAATCACGGCCCGCCGCCCCTTGGAACGCAGCAGTTCGGCCACCGGCTCCCTCTCGTGATAGACGACCACCTGTTGTTCCGTTACCCGCGCCCGGAGTCGCCGCCCAATGAACCGTGCCGGCACCGAATAAGTCACATTCTTGACCCGAATCGTGCTGTGGCTGCTCACCCGACAGTCCACCTCATCGTAGTCACTCAATTGCGTCGGCGGCAGCTCGCGCATGACGGCTAACTCCTCCGCCACTTTCGCTTGGCGCCGCCCGTTGGCCTGCACGAGCACACCCTCAAGGAAGTGGTCGTAGTCCGCTACGCTCGCAAAGTCCCGATACCCACGCAGCAGCAGATGCTGCAAGAGCCGCCGCTTCAAATGTCCGTTGTGGGATTCCACATCCCCGTTCTGGTTCGGACACTGAATGCCAATCGTCCGTGGCTGTAGCCCATAGTGCTCGACCAGTGACAGGAATTCCGCATTGAACTCGCGTTTGCCTCCGCCACTAATCTGGTGGGTCGCCGCACTGCTGTTGTCGATTTGTAACCGCTCCGGTACCTTTCCCAGACGCTGGAGCGCCGCCTGCAATCCGTGCCGGACTGACAGCAGCGACTCGGACTGACACCGCGTCGCCCACTGCCAGTTGGAATACGGCAGCACCGCTTGACAGAGCAGATGATCCAACGGTTGGCCGGCAATGCTCACCGCCAACTCTTTGGCATGCGTCCAGTCCACCTGCATGACTTCGCCGGGTCGATGCTCCTGCGCGAAGATCACCTCCGGCTCCGCCCCGTGTTCCAGCCGCCACTGCCGCACCCGCCGCTGAAACGTCCGCAATTGCCCCTCTTGTAGCGCGGCGCCCTCCGTCAGGAGGAGGCGCTCAAACAATGCCGTGGCCTCCAGTTCCGGTGCCGCCTGTAAATACTCTTCGGCGTGAGCCCACACCGCGCCCAGCGGATCCGCCCGCGTGCGCCACAGGCGCGGCTCGCGCTCCGGCAACCGCACCACTCCCGCTCGTACATACTTCCGCGCCGTCTTCCGATCCATCCCGGCTTTCATCGCACTCATGCTCAGGTTTCCTTCCCATTGAAACTCGGTGACAAGCCGAGTCAGTTGTTGCTGGTTAATCATGCGCCAGCAGTCTGCCACGGCGGCCGCCGGGCTACCTGAGCATTCCACCAACGCCACCCCCGCCAGTGGGGAGTTCTAATTGTCGTCAGTGGGGAAGTATAATTGTCGTTCTACGCTGCACCGCCGCATCCACGTAATCGAGCAGAGCCTACGACAGCAGCGGGAACAGTTATGGCGTGTAATGTTGGACGATTGGCGGAAGGCACGAGCACCTGAGCTCGAGCCTAT
>CAIRBY010000445.1 GCA_903876865.1 uncultured Acidobacteriia bacterium | reverse complement strand
TGCGAAATGCCGTGCGGACGAGCTCCGGAGGCCACACTGGCTAAAATCCGTCAGAAGGTCGCCGGTATTCGGCTGTCCAAATTAAGCTCGGCGAAAACCTAATTTGGACAAGTGTGGCCTCCCGGCCTGTCCTACCTTCTCAGCTTGGCGATGGTGGCTTCGATTTCTTCGAGTTTGGAGGGGATGGCGGCGGAGATGATCTTGGGGTCGCCGGTGGTGATGACCACGTCGTCTTCAATGCGCACGCCGATGCCTTTGTACTTTTCAAAGGTGGGGCGGACGGCTTCGGCGAACTTTTCCATTTCCGGCGTTTTGGGCAGGTTTTCGAGCGCATCGGGGCGGAAATAGAGTCCGGGTTCGACGGTCACGACCATGCCGGGGGAAAGTTCGCGGCCGCCGGGATCGTGAACATTCAGGCCGATGCCGTGGCTGATGCCGTGGTTGAACCAGATGCGCATTTGGGCATCGCTCTTGGGGTCTGTGATGAGACCGAGTTTGAAGAGTCCGGCTTTGAAGACCTCGTTGGCCGCGCCCTGAATGGAATCGGCTCCGCCGGATGCGGCGTGGCCGGGCTTGGCCATGGAGAAGCCGGCCTGCTGCGCGTCCCAGACGAGGCGGTAGATATCGGCCTGCTCCTTGCTGAACTTGCCGTTGACGGGGATGGTGCGGGTGACATCGACGCTATAGCCATCGAATTCGGCGGCATCGTCCATGAGCAGGAGGTCGCCCGCCTTCATGGTGTCTTTGTTGGCTTCGTAGTGGAGGGTGGTGGCGTTGACGCCGCTTCCGACGATGCAGGGGTAGCCCCAATGGCCGTTGCGGCGCAGGAAGGTGAATTCGAACTGGGCCTGGATTTCGTACTCGGGCGTGCCCGGGACGGCGTAGGCATAGGCGCGCTGAAAGCCTTCTGCGGTGATATCGACGGCGTGCTGGAGGATCTCCATCTCGCGCGGCGACTTGATGCGGCGCAGGTTGCCGAGGATGGTGGTGGCGTCTTTGAGGGAGACGCCCGCGCCGGTGGAGGCGATCTTGCCGGCGAACTCCTGCTCGCGGCGGTACTCCACGGCATTGGGGCGCGCGGGGAGGATCATGTAGAGCTGGAGCTCCTGTTTGGTGGAGAACTCGATGGGTTTGGCGAACTCTTCGGTCCAATTGGGTGTGGCGGGAGCGGGCGTATCGGCGCCGCCGCGTCCACCGCGTCCGCCGCCACGACCAGCGCCGGCAGGGGCATCGGCGGTGAGGATGGCGCGGGCGCGGGGGATGAGGGCGCTCAGGAAGCCGTTGAGCTGGGCGGATTCGTAGACGTTGGCGATGCCGGCGATCTCGCGGGCTTCGGCTGGGGTGATCATGTGGCCGGTCCAGCTTTCCTGCGCGGGGTTGGAGTGGGGCAGGAAGACCATCTCTTTGATTTTGCCGGCGGCGGGGGCGAGGACGAGGGTGGCGCCGGGCTGGGTGAGTCCGGTGAGATAGAAGAAGTCGTTCTCCTGGCGGAAGGGCCAATCGACGTCGCCGGCGTAGTTGCGGGGTTCGGCGGCGTAGAAGATGGCGACGCCGCGCTCGCCGAGCTGGTCCATGACGGCTTTGCGGCGGGCGGTGAGGTCCGAGACGCGGCCGTTTTGCCAGCTGGCGGGGGGAGGCGGGGCGACTTTCCAGGTGCCGGTATCGGCGGCAAAGCCTGTAACTGCAAGAACGAAAAGGAAGAGCGTGGGGAAGCGCATGGAACCTCCGGATCGGGAATTCCCAATTATAAGCTGACCGGGGTAACCCCCGGCGCGGGATTTGCGCCACTACACTCTACCCCTAGTTGAAGACTTTACGCTTATGAAGAAACTACT
Organism: uncultured Acidobacteriia bacterium; assembly: GCA_903876865.1. Taxonomy (GTDB): domain Bacteria; phylum Acidobacteriota; class Terriglobia; order Bryobacterales; family Bryobacteraceae; genus Solibacter. Next base: position 1,735 of record CAIRBY010000445.1, on the reverse strand, counting down.
GCTTGTCGCACCACTGCTGATGCTTGCTCCCGTGCTGTCTGTCGCACAGCCCGCGGAAAAGGTAGATCTGAACGTGATTCACCGGATTAAGGATGAGGCGCTCGGGCGCAATTCCAAGGTGATGGATACGGCCTTCTACCTGACGGATGTGAACGGTCCGCGCCTGACGGATTCCAAAGGCCATCGCGCCGCCGCCGAATTTGCGATGAAGCGGTTGAAGGAATACGGACTGGAAAACGTCCACCTGGAGAAGTGGGGTCCGTTCGGCAAGAGCTGGAACCTGGAATTCTATTCGGGCCACATGATGGAGCCGATGTATCAGCCGATCATCGCGATGCCGCAATCCTGGACGCCGGGAACCAACGGTGTGGTGACGGGCAACCCGATCATGGTGAACCCGACCACGCAGGCGGAACTGGACGCGTTCAAGGGCAAACTGGCCGGTAAGATCGTCATGATCTCGGCCAAGCGCGATCTGGCGCTGCCGTTGACGCCGCTCGGTTCGCGCTACACGGAAGCGGAACTGGCGGAGATTCAGAGCGCGCAGATTCAGATCCCGGGCCTGTTCGGACGCGGCGGACCCGGCGCTGCCGGTGGTCGCGGCGGACGCGGCGGCGCGCCGGGCGGCATCACGCCGCAGGCGATTCAGGCGTTCCTGAAGACGGAAAAGCCGGCGCTGGTGATCCAGAATTCGGCCAGGGGCGAGAGCGGCACCCTGTTCGGCGGCGGCGCGAACCGCGACGCGACCGACAATCTGCCGACGCTGGTGATGGAAACCGAGCACTACAACCGCATCGCGCGCCTCTTGGAGCACGAAATCCCGGTGAAGCTGCAGTTTGAAATCAAGGCGAGCTTCGACGACAATCCGGATTCGTTCAACGTGATCGCCGATCTCCCCGGCAAGGCCAAGAAGGACGAGTTGGTGATGGTGGGCGGCCACTTCGACAGCTGGCACTACGGTACGGGCGCGACGGATAACGCCGCGGGCAGTGCGGTGGCGATCGAGGTCATGCGCGTGCTCAAGAGCCTGAACCTGAACATGGACCGCACGGTCCGCCTGGCGCTGTGGAGCGGAGAAGAGCAGGGCCTGCTGGGCTCGCGCGCTTACGTGAAGGAGCATTTCGCCGACCCGACCACGATGAAGCCGACCACGGAGCACGAGAAGTTCGCCGGCTACTGGAATATCGATAACGGGACCGGCAAGCTTCGCGGCATCTATCTGCAGGGCAACGATATGGTGCGGCCGATTTTCGAGAAGTGGATCGAGCCGTTCAAGGATCTGGGCGTGACCACGATCACGAGCCGCAACACGGGCGGCACGGATCACCAGAGCTTTGACGGAGTAGGACTGCCGGGCTTCCAGTTTATTCAGGACGTGATGGACTACGATAACCGGACGCACCACTCCAACATGGACGTCTACGATCGCCTTCAGGCGACCGACATGATGCAGATGTCGGCGGTGGAAGCGGGGATGGTCTACCTGACGGCGGTTCGTCCGGAGAAACTGCCGCGCAAGCCGCTGCCCGCTCCGCAAGCCGGACGGGGCGGTCGCGGTGGCGCCGGCGGCGGCGCTCCTCCCGCTGCAGGCGGTCGCTAGCCCAGCTTCCGCAGTTTCGTGTCAGAAGAATTTATTTTCGGGCTTCAGCGCGCGAACCCCGTTGAGACGCGTTAGCGTTTTCAACGCGCAGTAGTCGGGCATCCCGCACGACCGGCTGAAATTCGCGTGTAGTGA
>CAIRBY010000444.1 GCA_903876865.1 uncultured Acidobacteriia bacterium | reverse complement strand
GCTTCGCCAGGCACCTTCATTTCCGCGCGGAGGGCGAGGCGGCGGTCGCGATCGTAGCCTACGACGCGCCAGAAATCGAGGGCTTCGCCATAGCCGACGGATTCGGGATCGCGGCGTCCGCGGCGCAGGCCGGGGCCTCCGGAGAGCTGATCGAGCCAGCCGCGAATGCGCCATAGCCAGTCCGCGGCATAGTAGCCGTGCCCGCCGCCGACGCGGCAGACGGCGCGAAATACGGCGGATGGGGGTGCCTGGATGGCGAGTTCGCGGGAGTCGCGGAAGAGGGTGCCGCCGGCCCAATCGGGATCGCCGGGGATGGCGCCGGCCATGCTCCAGTTGGTCTCCACGCGATGCTCGGCGACTTTGGTGAGGGCGGCGCGGATGGAGTGGCGCACGTCCAGCAGCGCCTGCGGGATGAGTTTGACGATACGGTTTTCGCGGCAGACCACGGGGTTCTTGAGGCCTTCGGCGAGGGGCTTGGCGATCTGGTGACTGAGGGGCGTCACGAGGTGAATCCAATATGAGCTGAGGCGAGGGGTAAGGACGGGGACGGGGATGATCCAGCGGCGGGGCAGGCCGAGTTCCTCGGCCATGATGCGCATGATGTCGCGATAACAGAGGGCTTCGGGTCCGCCGATATCGAAGACGCCGCCGGTGGTCTCTGGCTCCGTGAGCACGCCGGCGAGGTAGTTGACGACGTTGCGGACGGCGATGGGCTGGCAGGGAGTATCGACCCAGCGCGGGGTGATCATGACGGGCAGGCGCTCCACCAGGTAGCGGAGGATTTCGAAGGAGGCGGAACCGGAGCCGATGATCATGGCGGCGCGGAGCACGGTGACGGGGACTCCGGTGGAGGCGAGGGCGGTTTCGACTTCGCGGCGGGAGGCGAGGTGGTCGCTCAGGTCGGGGCCGGTTTCGCCGAGTCCGCCGAGATAGATGATGCGGCGAACGCCGGCGCTTTTGGCCGCGGCCGCGAAGTGAGTGGCGAGGTGGAGATCGCGGTTGACGTAGTCGGCGCCGGCGGAGGTCATGGAATGGACGAGGTAGAAGGCGGCGTCGCACTCGGCGAGTCCGGCGGAAAGGGAGGCCTCGTCGGAGAGATCGACTTCGCGGACCTCGACGCCGGGGGCGGTGGACCACTCTCGTTCGGCGAGTTTGCGGGCGGAGCGGACGAGGCAGCGCACGGGATAGCCTTCGGCGACAAGGCGTGGGGCGAGGCGTCCGCCGATATAGCCTGTGGCTCCGGCGATGGCGACGCGGGGTTTGGGTTCGGTCATTGGGACTCTTTCAAGGGTGGGGTTCGGTGGGGGGCTAGTGGCAAAGGCGCTAGAAGCCGTATCACGCAAAGGCGCAGAGGCGCAAAGAAAGGCCAAACGCGAGAGGGGCAACCGCGGGGGACTTGGTTCTTAGCGCCTTGGCGACTTTGCGTGAAATCCATCTTGGCTCCTCCTGCCTTCCGGCGGTTCTATTGGCGGAAGGTCCATGGGGCCATCCTCACTGTAGCGCCCGGCGCGTGCGGTGGTGATTCAAGTAGAATAAAACTGCTCGGGACGGGACGCTGCAATGACTCATTGGATGC
>CAIRBY010000443.1 GCA_903876865.1 uncultured Acidobacteriia bacterium | reverse complement strand
CGGACGCATGGACCACTCCCTGTTCGTCTACGAAATCGGCCGCACGAAATAATCCGCCGCCCTTACCCGGCAGCCGTTATCATCGTCCGCTTCGCCCCAGCCTTACGCGCCCCAGCCCTACTTGGCTTTGCCGGCTGCGTTTTCCAGAACCCGCTGCGCCATGTAGTTCTGAATCTTGGCTCCGTTGCGCGCCGTCTCGTAATACGCCGTGCGCAGCAACTGATCTTTGCTGTTGAGCAGCATGTCGCGGATGTTCTGTTGCACGCGCGGATCGTTCAATTCCCTCTGCCCCGCCGGCTCGCGCGAGATCACGCGCAGAATGCGATAGCCTTCCTGCGTGTGGATGATCGGCGAGACCGCGTTCTGCGGCAACGAGACCACCAGTTTCTTCAACTCCGGATTGGCGCGGTCCAGATCGCTCTCGCGCACGAAGCCCATGTCCCCGCCGTTGGACGCGGAGTTGGCGTCTTCCGAGTAGTTCTGCGCCAGCATGCCGAAATCTTCGCCGCGCTTCAGCCGCGCCGCGATGTCCTCGATCTTGCCGCGCGCCTCTTTCTCGTTCTGCGCCTTGCTGTTCTTCAGGTTGCGCACATTGGGATCGGGGAACGGCGTCACGAAAATCTGCGACATGTGAATGGTCGGCTCCGGCGGATTGAAGCTCGCCTTGTTGGCGTAGTAGAAGGTGGAGATGTCGCTATCGGTGATCGTGATCTTCGAGGTGATCTCTTTGATCACCAGCTTGTCCACCGTCAGCTTGCTGCGCACTTTGGCCTTCAGGTCGTCCGCGGTCATGTGCTGCGCCGACAGTTGCTTCTCGAACTCTTCCTTGGTGTAGGGAGAGCGCATCTTGCCGATCTCGCCTTCCACGTCCGCATCCACTGCGGCCAGGCCCAGCTTCTCCGCCCGCTGCAGCATGATCTCCTGCGTGATCATGCTCGTCAGCAGGTCGAGTTTCTGCGAGAGCACCTGATCTTCGTTGCTGGCTTCGGACTGTTGGGAATACTGCGACTGGTAGGTCTTCTCCAGTTCGGAATTGGTGATGGCGTGCCCGTTCACCTCGGCCGCGACATTAGCTGGCGGCGAGGATTTGCACGAAGCGAGCGAGAGGGCGGCCACAGCCGCGGCAAGGTACACAAGAAGGCGCTTCATTTGCGTGAGCCTATATTGTAGCCTGTGCGCGCGCTCCGCGGGTCTCGACTTTTGCAGGTTTTATAGCCGCCATTCTTCAAGCTCCATTCTGCAAACTCGGGAAAGCGGATAGAATAGTCGATACCCATGAGAGTTGGAATGATTGGCACCGGCGCGATTTCGCAGATGCATGCGCGCGCCTACAAGAACATCGGCTTTGAGCTGACCGTGGTCACGGATATCTTCGAGGCCCCCGGCCGCCGCTTCGCCGAACAGCATGGAGCCGAGTTCGTCTCCACTTATGAAGAGGTCTGCCGCCACCCCAACGTGGATTATGTAGACGTCTGCACCTTCCCCAATTTCCGCATCCAGCCCATCGAAATCTGCGCCCAGACCGGCAAGCACGTGCAGGTGCAGAAGCCCATCTCCACCAGCCTGGAGACCGCCCGGCAGATGGTGGAGATCGCGCGCAAGGCCGGCATCCTGCTCGGCGTGGTCAGCCAGCACCGCTTCGACGATTCCAGCATCTTCCTCGCCAAAGCCCTCGCCGAAGGCCGCCTCGGCAAGCTGCTCCAGGCCGATTGCTACGTCAAGTGGTACCGCTCGCCCGAATACTACGGACGCCCCATCAAAGGCAGTTGGGAGGTCGAAGGCGGCGGCGCGCTCATCAACCAGGCCATCCACGGCATCGATATTCTACGCTGGCTCGCCGGACCCGTCCAGGAACTCTTCGGCTTCTGGCAATTGGGCGCGCTCCACAAAATCGAAAGCGAAGATGTGGTCAACGCCGTCATGAAATTCGCCAGTGGCGCCACCGGAGTCGTGCAGGCCTCCACCGCCATCTGGCCCGGCTACACCGAACGCACCGAGTTCCACGGCACCAAGGGCACCGCCATCATCAGCGGCGACAAACTCACCACCTGGGATGTGAAGGATGATTCCGGCGACCCCGCCCCCGTCGCCAGGGAAGTGGCCTCCGGCGCCAGCGACCCCATGGCCATTTCGCTCGAACCCTTCGAACGCCAGTTCCTGGATTTCGCCGACGCCATCGCCCACAACCGCAAGCCCCTCGTCAGCGGCGAGGAAGGCGTAGCCGCTCTCGAAATCGTAGACGCCGTCTACCGCTCCTGCCGCAGCAACCAGAAAATCACGCTCTAAGGACCATTTCCGCCACAGATGAGAAGGGCCCGGCAAACCGCAAATCGCGCTGCGATCGGGTCGGCGTGGATTCTTGTTCTTTGTGGCGCAGGCATTCCTGCCTGCAGCGTCGAGATTCGTCTCGACGGCCTTTCCCCCGCGGGCAAGAATGCCTGCGCCACCAGACGGTACTGACCGGCAGTTCCAGGTCCGTCGATTCTTCCCGGGCTGCGATGAAACCACCGCCCAGTAACACAGACAAGAAAAACCAGGCGCGAAGTCGAAGTTGGTTTTAACCGTGTTCCTCTCTGTTCCTCTGTGGCCGGTATTCTTTGCCCCCGCCCTACTTCTCGAACACGCTCTCCACTGAATCCGGCAGCGGACCCGCCATATCCAGCAGCTTCTCGTACAGCTGGTCGTAGAGCGCCGCATACGCGTCCGCCGCCGGCTGCGGCTCCGGAGCCGCCTTCTGCGCCGCCGCGAACGTGCGCCGCATCTGCCGCACCGATACCAGCAGCATCTTGATCTCGTCGTCTGTAAATCCGAATACGTATCCCATAAAAGCTCGTTACTCTTCAGTATCTCCGATGCGATAGAAGCGCCGCGCCGTGCCGCCCAACAAATGCTCGCGCGCCTCCAGCGTCTGCGCCCCAATCGCCTGCGTGAACGCCGCCAGCGCTTCCTTCCACGTGCCTTCCGGCAGGTAGCTCGGCCAGTCGCTGCCATACATCACGCGCTCCGGACCCAGCCGCGCCAGCGCCTCGCGCACCGCCCCCTGAAAATCCGCCGCCTTCCACTGCATCGCCCGCCCCGTGATCAGCCCGCTCAGCTTCAACCACACGCCCGCCGGCAGTTCCGGCACCCGCGCCGTGCCATCGCACACCACCGCCACCCGCAGCCCCGGATGCCGCGCCACAATCGCACTCACGCATTCCCCCGCCGCCAGTTCCAATGTCAGGTCGCGCCGCTCCAGCTCCAGCATTCCCCGTGCCGCGCCGCCAGCCCACACCACCCCGCGGAACTTCGCGTGGCGCTGATACTCGTCCAGCACCGCGCCCACATCCGGCGATTCCAGGTCCGCCCACCCCACCACCGCGCGAATGAACGCGAACTCCGCCGCCAGCCCCAACAGCCGGCGAGTCTCTTCCACGCTCGCAACCTTGGCCACAACCACCGTGCCCTCGAAGCGATTGCGTTTCAGAATGGGTGCGAGCAGGGAAGGCGAAAATTCGCTCGTGAAGTGCTGCTGGGAATCGATCCGCACTCTAGAAAATGAAGCTCAGTCCCCCGCGCACGGAGCGCGGCGCTTCCACCAGCAGCAGGCTCTGCCCGCCGGATACGCCGATCGGCAGGTAGCCCTGCGCCAGCATATTGCGCAGATCCGCCGTCGCTTCCATCCGCCACGGCAGCATGCGCAGTCCCGGGATGCTCTGCCGCACCGCCAGGTTCAGCCCCGGCAGCTGACGCTCCGCCGCCGTGCTGTAAATGTGTCCCGGCGAAGCCCACCGGTGATCGCCCGTCACCTGATAGCTCGCTATCAGATGCGTGCCGGACCACGGCAGCGATGCAGTCACGCGCGCCGTCGCCGCCTGCCTCCGCCCCGCGTGAATCATCGACCGCAATTCATCCGGGCTCGTGCTCACCAGTTCCCGGTTGGACGCCGTCAGCGCCCCCGTGGACCCGAACATCAGGCTCGCGCTCAGATGCTCGCCCAGCGATTGCGTCGCCGCCGCCGTGTAGCCCACGCTGCTGTAGTTGCCCGCGTTGAACGTCGAAGTGCCCGTGAACAGGTCCGGCAGAATATCGCCCCCGGCGTACATTCCCGCCGGAGCCACCAGCGAGAGCGCCGCGTTCGTCACGCTCTCCTCGTATGCCGATACCTGATACGTCCGCGAACCCATCTTGCGCGAATACGTCAGTTCGAAATTCTCGCCGCGCTGCACGTGCGCCCGCGAATTCATCAGGCTGATGCGCGGGAACAGCCCGAGCGTTCCCAAATCGCGCTGCAAGTCCGCATCCTGCTCGCCCTTCCCCGCCAGATTCGGACGCGCATCGCCAGAGGTGAAAGCAAACTCCAGCTCCCCCTGCGCGCCCAGCGAATACTTGAGCCGCACATACGGGCTCGCGTAATTCAGGTGGTCCAGGTAAGAGATCGAGTTCATCGTGAAGCCGTACTGCACGGAAAGTTCGTCGGTGAGCTGATTGTGATCGTCAAAGCTCGCCGCCATACTGCGCAGCATCGGCAGAGCCGTCTCGTTGCCCGTCAGCGCCGCGCCCACCCGTCCCGGCAGGAACAACTGCCGCATCGTCACCGAAACTTCCGGATTCGCGCCGCCCATGGAACGGCTGTAACTGGTGCGGAACGCCGCCGTGGGAACCCCGGTCTGCGAACCGTACCCCACATTGCCGCTGAACTGCACCGTGTTGTTTCCAAATAAAGAGGTCGCCAGCGCAAACGTCGTGCCCAGGTCCGCTTCGCTCCCGGTCTGCGAGGCCAGCGAGCCTTCCCCCGCCGAGACCCGGAAAACGCCGCGCGTATCGCTAAAAACCGCCGAGCGGCGCGATTCCTGCTTCGCCCCGTTCTTCGCCGGATCCTTCGCCAGCGCTTCCGCCGTGAAGCGCATCACCGGACGCGTGGGCGAGGCGCTGCGCAGCACCCACTTCCACTCGTCGCTCATCAGGCTGCCGCTATCGATTGCGGGGTAGGCGAACTGAATCGAACTGAACAGCGTGTTCAGGTTCACATTGAGTACGCTCGCCATGCCGGGCTGCACCAGAATGCCCTTCTTCAGGGCCGGCACATAGGTGCCCAGCGTGACTTTGACGGAGTAGAGATCGGGCAGAAGACCCAGGAATTTGAAGGCGCCACGCTCGTCCGTGAGCGCGCGCTCGAACTGCCGCTCCTGCCGGTTCAGCAGCACCACCACCGCGCCCATCTGCGGCGTTCCCGAGGCGTCAGAGACAAAACCGGTGATCGCTCCCGCCATTTTCAGCGGTGTCGCAGCCTCTGCCGTGCCCGGCAATCCGGCGGCGCAGACCCCCAGACACACTACGCCTGAGAGAAGCTTCGATACCAGCGTGCTGTGCATCCGAACCAGTAGCATCAAACGACGCTCATCGGTGTCGGGGGGGGTTGGCCCCCCGCCACCTGCTAGGTTACCGTAAATTGTGCAGAAGGGGTGAGCACTTGATTACGGTTTTTGTCAGTAATTTTCACCCGTAACGTATATTGCCCCGGAGCCAGGTCTTTCAGCGGCAGCAGTTTCTCGATCGTGACCTGATTCGCCGAAGCGCCCGGGATCTTGGCAACGTCTTCCGTGGCTTCGAAAATCTTCTCCTGCGTGGAGTTCTTCACCACCTCGTAAGAGACCGAACCCTCCGGCAGCCGGCTGTCGCCATCCGTACCGAAGTTATAGATTTTGAAGTAGATGCCCATCTTCTCGTCACGCTTGAAGACGTCATCCACACGCGGCCGGACCTTCGAGGTCCCAATCACGAACTGACCCACGCCGATATTCTTCGTCGGCACATGCTCGATCAGGTCCGCCAGCACGATGTTGCTCGCCGTCAGCTTCTCCGAATCCAGCCGCGGCACCACCAGCGCGATTTCGTACGTATTCAGGTTCCCGCCGATAACGTCTTTGGCTACAACGTTTAAGCGGTAGGTCCCAGGCGGCAGCGGCACGCTCTTGTTGTACACCGAGCGGCGCGCGGCGGTCTGTTCCAGATACTCCGCCGGACTGGTAACTTCCACCGTGTCCTCGAAGTTGGTCACAATCCGCCGGGTCATGGTGCTGACCTTGCCGAAAATGTTCACCGACGCCTTCTTGACGCCTTCCTTATTGATGAACTGCAGGTCCTTGTTGTCGAACTGCAGCGTGATGAAGGTCAGCACGCTGGCATCCGTCAGCGGGAAGAAATCCGCGCGGACCTTCATGGGCAAAATGTTGTAGCTGATCCGGGAACTGATCACCGCGTCCAGATCTTTGAACTTGATCGCCGGCGGGCGCTGCAATTTGGCGAACTGCTCCAGGCGGTTGAACTCGTTCATCTTCTCGGACTGCGCCCCGAACGGAACGCCCAGGTGGGTGCCGTCCGTGCGGTTGAAACGGTCCGTCTTGGTGGACATGCCCATCTGTTCCATCATCGTCAGGCCCGCGCCCGGCACATACAGCAGCGCGTCCTTTTCCGAGGGGTCCATGGTCATGCGGTATTCGCCCGACATCGTCGGATCCACGAATTCTATGTTGATATCGGTGCCGATGCCTTCAATGTAGCGGTAGCGCCACTGCTCGAAGGGGAACGTCGAAGTGGTGCCGCCGCCTTCTTCCGACGGACGTTCATACGTGCCGCCCGAAGGATGAGTCTCCTTCTCGTCCGGCGGTCCATACGTAATATAGATGCGGCCGCGGTCCGTCTTCCAGCCCGGGATGCCCGAGGCGAAGTTCTCGTTCGAGTACGCGATGCGGCGGTAGTGCTCTTCCTTGAATTCGTTTTCCACCGTATCCGGCGTGGGGTCGCGGCGCAGCCAGAACTGTTCGATGAACTGCTCCCGCTCTTCATCGGTCTGCAGCCGCTTGAACGCGGTCCGCTCCTCATCCGTGATGATGTACGCCACATCCTCGTTCAGCCACTTGCGGTAGGGCGTTTCCAATTCCTTACGGAGCTTTTCTTCTTTCTTCTTGCGCTCCTTCTCAGTCATGGGACGGGCAACGGTTTCGCGCTGCGAAGAGCTCTTCTTCGGCGTCTCCTGGGCAAGGGCGGTCATACCCGGCAAGAGGGTCGAAAAGAGGACGGAAATCGAAAGGCGTGCAGCATTCATACGGCTCACCGCTTCCTGGGCAGAGACTGGAATTCGCTAACAACCATTTTAGATCGAATGATTTGCAGGGTCAATCCGTGAATTCGTCTCACAGGTGTAGCCGCCCTGCCGCTGTCCGCGGGGACGCCGCGCGTGTGTTCTCAACCACTTACGAGCCACTACGGCAGAATCTCCCGCACCCGCCGCAGCAGTTGCACCGGGGTGAAGGGCTTGGGCAGGAATTCCGTGGCCAGTCCCGCGGAGGCCTGCGCACCCAGCGCGCCGTCCGTATACCCGGAAATATACAGCACTTTCAGCTCCGGCCAGGTGGTGTACAGGCGCCGCGCCAGTTCCACCCCGCTCATCCCCGGCATCATGATATCGGATATCAGCAGCCCCGGCGCTTCACTCCTCCCCTTCAGCAGGCGGATCGCATCCGCCCCGCTCTCCGCCTCCAGCACCTCGTAGCCGGAAGCCGCCAGCACATCCACCGCCATGCGCCGCAATTGCGCATGGTCT
>CAIRBY010000442.1 GCA_903876865.1 uncultured Acidobacteriia bacterium | reverse complement strand
GGCCCGGATCTGCTCCAGGCTCGTCGCTTCCGAATCGTCCATGCTGATGATCAATACCCAGCATCTCGATCCTCGCCTTCAGGCTCATCTTGTATGAGAATCCAATCCTCTGCTCAGGCTCATCTTGTATGAGACAAGAGTGGGGCACACGGGGGCCGGGATTGCGGGTTAAAATAAGGTCGTCATGCAATTTCCCCGTTTGCTCGTCGTACGCCAGAAGTTCCCCGATCGAAAGATCCCCGATGTGGCCGCGGAGGTGCGCGCGCAGCTGGCGGCGAGCGGATTCGCGTCGCGATTGAAGCCGGGCTCAAGCGTCGCGATCGGCGTGGGCAGCCGCGGGATCCACAGCATCGCCACGATCGTGCGCAATGTGGTGGGCTACTGGCAGGAACAGGGCATGAAGCCGTTCCTGTTCCCGGCGATGGGGAGCCACGGCGCGGGAAATGCGGCGGGGCAGGCGCTGGTGCTGGCGAACTACGGGATCACGGAAGCGACGATGGGCTGCCCGCTGATCAGCCAGTTGGAAGTGGTGTCGCTGGGCAAGACCGATGACGGCATCGAAGCCTTCATGGACAAGACCGCGTATGAGAGCGACGGCGTGATGCTGGTGGGCCGGGTGAAGTGGCACACGGATTTCGCGGGCAAGATCGAGAGCGGATTGTTCAAGATGATGGCGATCGGCCTGGGCAAGTTCGCGGGCGCGCAGCGGTACCACAACTACGCATACACGCTGGGGCTGGAGCACGTGATTCGGAGCGTGGGGCGGCAGGTGCTGAAGAGCGGCAAGATTCTGGGCGGGCTGGCGATTCTGGAAGACGCGTACCACAACACGGGCAAGATCGACGCAGTGCCGGTGGAAGCGATGGAGCAGCGCGAAGAGGAAAATCTGGCGCTGGTGAAGAGCTGGATGGGGACGATCCCGATGGACCTGGACATCCTGATCATGGACGAGATCGGGAAGAACATTTCGGGCGCGGGGATGGATACGAAGGTGGCCAATCGCGGAGTCTGCGGCGAGTACAATCCGTGGCCGAACACGCCGAAGTTCAAGCGCATTTTCGTGCGCAATCTGAGCGAGCACTCCTACAACAGCGCGGTGGGGATGGGGATGGCGGATGTGGTGACGGACCGGTTGGTGAACCGCATCGACTGGCAGCCGACGTGGATCAACTCGCTGACGGCGAATACACCGGCGGCGATCCGGACGCCGATTCATTTTCCGACGGACCGCGAGTGCATCGAGCGGGTGGCGCCGACGGTGGGGCATCTGGATTTGAGCAAGATCACGTTCGGGTGGATTCGCAACACGATGGAGCTGACGCGACTGGGCGTGAGCGAGAATGTGAGGGCGGCGGTGGAGGCGAATCCGCTGCTGGAAATCGAAGGGGTGGTCGATTTCGAATTCGACGGCGCGGGGAATCTGGTGACGCCGTTTATTTCGGCGGAAGAGTTGGCGGGCGCGCACTAGGACGGGCGGGGGGCGAATTGGATCGCGGCCGGCGATCGCAGCGGACTTTCGCGCGGCGGACTTTCGCGCGGCGGGGGAAGGTGACGCTGCGGTGGAATAGCGGGACCAGGGGGTCCCGCGCGGACGAGGGCGTCCGCCCCACCAGGTGCGGCGAAAGTTGGGGCGGAAGCGACTGCGCTAGAACGGGCTAGTGGCTGGGTTTGTCGCGGGGGGGAGCCCAGGCGTTGAAATCGTGCATGAAGCGGGTCTCGTACTGCGACAGAAGGTCGCGGATGCGGGCGGCGGAGGGCGAGGCGAGGAGCAGGCCGGCGTGATGGTCCTGCACGAGGCGCCAGACGATTTCGGGGTCCTGGTAGGCGGAGGTGTCGGGGTGCTCCTGACGCGCGAGAGAGATGAGGAGCGCGGCGTAATCCTCGCGGACGGAGGGAGGATCGTAGGGGTGATCGCCGCCGGCAATTTCGACCTTGGCCCACTCGCCCCACAAATTCAGGCCGCTGGCCGCTTCGACTAATTCCACGATGTGGGCGCCACCGACGCGGGCGGAAGTCTCCAGGAAGTAGATGCGGCCATCGGCTTTGCCGCGAATGAATTCGGTGTGGGATACGCCGCGCACCATGCCGAGGGCGGAGAGCACGCGCCGGTTTTCGGCGAGCAGTCCGGTGGCGATTTCGCTCTGGCGTTCGAGGATTCTGGTGGTGAAGATGCCGCCGCCGTGGGAGACCTCCATGGGCGGGCGGCCGTAGCCGGAGGCGATGGCGAAGCGGATCTCGTCCTGATAGACGATGGTGTCGACGTGGAAGATATCGCCCTCGACGAACTGCTCGAGCAGATAGAAGGACTGCATATCGCCGAGGAGTTCGAGGGCGGGCCAGAGGTCCGCGGCCTGATGGATTTTCTGGATGCCGATGGCGCCCGCCATGGAACGCGGCTTGAGCACCCACGGAGCGGGCGTATGCTCCATGAAGCGCGCGACGGCGGCGTGATTGAGCACGTGCACGAAATCCGGCACGAGGAGGCCGGAGGCGCGGGCTTTGCGGCGCATGGCGAGCTTATCGCGGAAGTGGCGGACGGTGGTCTCGCCCATGCCGGGGACGCGGAGGTGTTCGCGCAGGGCGGCGGCGAGTTCGACGTCGAAATCGTCAAGGGCGACGATGCGATCGATGACGCGCTCGCGGGCGAGGAAACTGACGGCCTTGATGACATCGGCGCGGACCCATTCGTGGTCCGTATCGGGCATGTAAAAGATCTCGTCGATGCTTTCGCGCGGCCACTGGGCGGTGTGCTGGAGGCTCTGCGAGGTGAGCAGCATGACGCCCGCGCCCTGGCGCTTGGCTTCGCGGAGGAAGTCGTGTCCTTTTTCGTAACTTGCGAGGCAGAGAATGTTCACTGGCGGTCTCCTTTACGAGCGGGGCGCTCGGGTTCGAGGGGAAAGAGATATTGCAACACATCGCCGAAGCGGGCGCCCCAGGCCCACTCGTTGTGGCCGGCTCCCTGCACGACCTCGCAGCGGAGGTCGGAGCCTTCGCGCCAGCCCTGTTCGACGAGGGCGGCGCGGAGCAGTTCGAGATCGGAGCGCACTTGGGCGGGGGAATCGCCTTCGTCGGTTCCGGCATCGATCCAGATGCGGGCGTGCTGATCGGCGGTGTAGGCGCGGACCAGATCGAGGATGGAGCGGTTGTGCCACCAGACGGAGGGCGAGAGGATGGCGAGGCGTCCGAAGACGCGCGGATAGCGCAGTCCGGCTTCGAGCGAGACGAGGCCGCCGAGCGAGGAACCGCCGACGCCGGTATCCTGCGGTCCGCGGCGGGTGCGGTAGTGCTGGTCGATGAAGGGCTTCAATTCGCGGGCCATCATTTTGGCGTAGCGTTCGGCCTTGCCGCCTTTGCGGCGGCGGTCGTCTTTGGTGGGCGTGTATTCGGAGATGCGGCGGATGCCGGCGTTATAGATGCCGACCATGATCAGGGGTTGAATTGCGGCGGCGGCGATGAGGCGGTCGGCCGCGATATCGGCGCCCCAATCGTGGCCGGCGAAGGCGGTGGCGGGGTCGAAGAGATTCTGCCCGTCCTGGAGGTAGAGGACGGGGTAGGTGGCGGCGCCTGCGGGGTCGTAGCCTGGGGGCAGATAGACGACGAGGTCGCGCGGGGTGGAGAGATAGCGCGAGGGAAAGCGCGGATGGCGAAGGATGCGCCCCTGATCTTTGGCTCGGGTTTCGGACAATTCCCCAGTGTAGGCTATCGGGGGCGGGTGAGACGAATGGGAACAGCCACGCCGGCGGACTTGCCCCGCACGTGCCGCAACGGCTAGCATGAAAGCCTTGGGAATGCGCAGAGAATACATCAAGTGGTACAGCCCGTCCCTGCACCGGGACATGGAGCTGCTCGCCTTCGGGGAGCGGGGATTTCCGGTGGTGGTCTTCCCGACTTCGGGAGGGCGGTTCTGGGAGTATGAAGAGCGGAAGATGATTCAGGCGCTCGCGCCGAAGATCGAGCGGGGCGAGTTGCAGGTGATCTGCGTGGACGCGGTGGACCAGGAATCCTGGTACAACCGCGGCATCGCACCGGCGGACCGGTTGCACCGGCAGAACGCGTTCGACGCATATCTGACGCAGGAAGTGGCGCCGTTCATTCAGCACCGCACGAGCTGGCCGCAGTTCGGCACCACGGGGTGCAGTTTCGGCGGCTACCACGCGATCAACTTCGCGCTACGGCATCCCGACCTGGTGACGTATGCGGTGAGCATGTCGGGCGCGTTCGACATTCCGCGGCGGTTTCTGGACGGGTATTACGATACCAACGCGTATCTGCACAGTCCGCTCGATTACCTGGCGAACCTGAGCGACCCGTGGTTCTTCGAGCGCTTCGCGAGGAATTATTACGTGCTCGCGATCGGCAACCAGGATCCGCTTTTCGATCAGAATGTAAAGATGGCTCACGTAATGGGGACGAAGCACATTCCGCACGTGATGGACGTGTGGGAGGGCTTCGGCCACGATTGGCCGTGGTGGTACCAGATGGCGCAGAAGTTTTTTCTTTAAGGGAGAACGGTATGGCGAAGATCGGCGTGCTTTACGGAATGGAAGAGTCTTTCCCACCGGCACTGGTGGACCACATCAACGCGCTGGGCGTGAGCGGCGTGACGGCGGAGCACCTGAAAGTAGGCGGCGTGCGGATGGCCGAGCCGTGCGGCTACGATGTGATCATCGACCGCATTTCGCACGATATTCCTTTCTACCGTTCGTATCTGAAGAACGCGGTGCTGACGGGCACGCGGGTGGTCAACAACCCGTTCTGGTGGAGCGCGGACGATAAGTTTTTCAACTACGCGCTGGCGCGGAAACTGGGCGTGGCGGTGCCGCCGACGGTGCTGCTGCCGCACAAGAAACACCCCACCGGGACGACCGACCGCTCGATGCGGAACCTGGAATATCCGCTGGATTGGGAGGGTATTTTCGGCTACGTGGGCTTCCCCGCGTTCCTCAAGCCGCACGATGGGGGCGGGTGGAAATCCGTGTACAAGGTGGATAATCCGGAGGAACTGTTCGCCGCGTACGATGAGAGCGAGCAGCTCTGCATGACGTTGCAGGGGGCGGTGAAATTCCAGGAGTATTTCCGCTGCTACGTGGTGAATCAGGAGAAGGTCCACATCATGCGGTACGACCCGGGCGCGGCGCCGCACCTGCGCTACGTGCCGGGCAATCCCCCGCCCTCGGCGGAGATGGGGGCGCGGATCACGGGCGATTGCCTGAAGCTGTGCCGGGCGCTGGGCTACGACCTGAACACGGTGGAGTTCGCGGTGGAGGACGGCGTGCCGTACGCGATCGATTTCATGAATCCGGCGCCGGATGCGGGGTTGGAATCGGTGGGCGCGGAGAACTTCCGCTGGATTGTGGACGCGGTGGCGCAGATGGCGATCGAACGCGCGCTGGCTCCGGCGAAGGCGCTGGAATACCGCTGGGCGCAGTTTTTAGGCAAGTGAGCTTCGTATGGCGAATTTGAGACCCAGCCTGACACTCGGCATCGAGGAAGAGTACCAGACGGTGGACCCGGAGACGCGCGACCTGCGCTCTCACATTCACGCCGAGATCCTGCAGAAGGGCAAGTTGATTCTGGCGGAGCGGGTGAAGCCGGAGATGCACCAGTCGGTGGTCGAAATCGGCACCGGCATTTGCGCGGACATTCAGGAAGCCAAGGCGGAAGTGAAGATGATTCGCCAGCACATTGTCTCGCTGGCGAAGCAGAACGGGTTGCGGCTTTCGGCGGGCGGCACGCATCCGTTCGCGCGCTGGAGCGAGCAGGAGATCTACCCGGACGACCGCTACCGCACGATCGTGGAAGATCTCAAGATGGTGGCGCGGGCGAACCTGATTTTCGGGCTGCACGTGCACGTGGGCGTGGAGGATCGCGAGACGGCGATTCAGCTGATGAACAGCGCGCGCTATTTTCTGCCGCACCTATTGGCGCTCTCCGCCAACTCGCCCTTCTGGATGGGCATGGAGACGGGGCTGCGCTCTTACCGCTGCAAGGTCTTCGACAAGTTTCCGCGCACGAACATTCCGGACCTGTACGCGAGCTGGAGCGAATTCGAGAATTATGTGAATCTGTTGATTCACACCAACTGCATCGACAACGCGAAGAAGATCTGGTGGGACATCCGGCCGCATCCGCACTTTCCGACGCTGGAGTTCCGCGTGTGCGACATGCCGATGCGGTACGAGGAGACGATTGCGATTGCAGCGCTGTGCCAGGCGATCATCGCGAAACTGTACCGGCTGCACGAACAGAACCAGAGCTTCCGGCACTACAGCCGGTCTCTGCTGATGGAAAACAAGTGGCGGGCAGCGCGCTACGGGCTGGGCGGCAAGATGATCGATTTCGGCAAGCAGACCGAGGTGCCGGCGCGGCAGTTGATCGAAGAGATTCTGGGCTTCGTGGATGATGTGGTGGACGAACTCGGCAGCCGGAACGAGATCTCTTACATCCGCCAGATTCTGGAGCACGGCAATGGCGCGGACCGCCAACTGCGGGTGTTTCACGAGACCGGCGATCTTAAGAAAGTAGTGGATTACATGATTCAGGAAACGGAACACGGGCTCTTTTCGGCGAGCTCTCACGCGGCGGGCTCGGGAGAGTTGCAATGACGGAGATGAACTCGCTGCTGCACCGGACGCCGTTCGACCCGGCCTTCCGCGAGGGCGCGCGCAATGCGGTGGAGAGTTGCCTGCGGGTGCAGCCGAACGAAAAGGTCACGCTGATTACGGACCGCGCGTGCCTGGAGATTGGCGCGGCGCTGGCCTGGGAACTGGAGCGCGAGCAGCTCGCGTTCCACGCCTACGTGCTGGACGACATGGCGCCGCGGCCGCTGACGGACATGCCGGCGGAAGTGCTGGCCGATATGGAGACGAGCGACGTGAGCATCTTCGCGGTGAAGGCGCAGGCCAACGAATTGCGCACGCGGATGCAGATGACGGACGTGGTGAACCGGCGCAAGATGCGGCACGCGCACATGGTGAACATCGACCGGCGGATCATGCTGGAAGGGATGCGCGCGGATTTCACGGAAGTGGACCGCATCAGCACGCTGGTGTGGCAGATGGCGAGCACGGCGAAGGTGATCCGCGCGACGAATCCGGCGGGCACGGACATCACGGGACTGTTTACGCCGCGGCTGAAGTGGCTGAAGACCAGCGGCATCATCAGCCCGAACAAGTGGGGGAACCTGCCGGGCGGCGAGACGTTCACGACGCCGGAACGGGTGGACGGGCGCTTCGTGATCGATGGGGTGGTGGGCGATTACCTGTGCGAGAAGTACGGGGACCTGCGCGAGTATCCGCTGACGATCGAGGTGGCGGACAGCCGGCTGCAGTCGGCGCAGAGCGCGAACAAGGAGTTGGAGGCGGAGTTCTGGCGCTACTGCCACACGGATGAAAACAGCGACCGGGTGGGCGAGTTCGCAATCGGGACCAACACCGGAGTTCACGATGTGATCGGGAACATTCTGCAGGACGAGAAGATTCCGGGAATCCACATTGCATTCGGCAATCCCTATGGCGCGCACACGGGCGCGGACTGGTATTCGGCCACGCATATCGACGTGGTGGGCCGCAATTTCGACATTTGGATCGACGGGCGGCAGATCATGCACAGCGGAGCGTTCCTGCTTGATTCCCTCACTGCGCCAGTGGTTTAACCAGGAGTTCAGCGAAGCCAAGTACGCGCGTTTCCTCGGCCTGTTGGAGGCGCGGTGCGGCGAGGGCACGCCCTTCCGCCACTCCGAGACGCCGTGTTTTCTGCCCGGCAGCCTGGTGGAGAAGATGTCGCGGTACGGGCGCGAAATGGTGGAGCAGTTGCTGGCGAATCCACAATACGAAGCGGATTCGCGCGCGGCGATTCCAGAGGCGTACCGGGTGCCGAACGAGGACCCGCGGCCGATGTTCGTGCAGGCGGATTTCGGCCTGGACGAGAACCTGCAGCCGCAACTGGTGGAGATTCAGGGCTTCCCGACGCTCTACGGATATCAGCCGCTGCTGGCGGAGAGTTATCGCGAGGCGTACGGGATTCCGGATTCGCTGAGCGCGTTTCCGAATGGCCTCACGGCGGCGGAGTACCGGGCGCAGATGCGGCAGGCGGTTGTGGCGGGGCACGATCCGCGCCACGTGGTGCTGCTCGAAATCGACCCGGCGCACCAGAAGACGCGGCACGATTTTCTGCTCACGGAGCAGGAGTGGGGCGTGCGCGCGGTGGACATCGGCGAGGTGGAGAAGCAGGGCCGGCAGCTGTTCTACCGGCGCGATGGCGAGCGGGTGCGGATCGAGCGGATCTACAACCGGGCGATCGTGGACGAACTGGTGCGCAAGCAGGTGGCGATGCAGTTCGACTTCCGCGACGAGCTGGATGTGGAATGGGCCGGGCACCCGAACTGGTTTTTCCGCTTGAGCAAGTTTTCCTTGCCCTATCTGGACCACGTGGCGGTGCCGCGGACGCGGTTTCTGGACCGCGCGGGCGACATCGGGCGGCCGGAGGATTACGTACTGAAGCCGCTCTATTCGTTCGCGGGATCGGGCGTGATTGTGGGGCCGACGGCGGAGCAACTGGCGGCGGTGCCGGAAGCGGAACGAAGCCAATATATTCTGCAGCGGCGGGTGGATTTCCAGCCGGTGATCGAGACGCCGTATGGCGCGACGAAACTGGAGGTCCGGATCATGTACGTGTGGCTGGACGAGCTACGCGCGGTGAACACGATCATCCGCATGGGGCGGGGGTCCCAGATGGGCGTGGATCACAACAAGGGCTTCCGCTGGGTGGGCGCTTCGGCCAGCTTTATCGACCCGGCAGGGTAGCGGCGACGCGGGGCAGTTCGACTTCGGCTTGACCGAAAAAGACGTAGCGGCCGGCGATGGCGGCGGCGACGAGCGCGAGCGCGGCCATCACGAAGGCCGCGCCATAGCCCCACTGATGCGCGACGGCTCCGGCGGTGAAGGAACTGACGCCCACGAAGAGATCGTAGAAGGCGGTGAGCACGCCGACGGACGAGCCGCGTTTGCTGCTGTGGGTGCGGCGAATCACGGTGGAGACGACGGCGGTCCAGGGGAAGGAGAAGCCGAAGCCGAGGATGGCGCCGGCGATGACGGCGAGCGTGGGCGAAGGTCCGCTGGCGAGGAGGAGCAGGCCGACGGCCATGCAACTGAGGCCGCCGAAGAAGGTGATGGCGGGCGCGATGCGGTCGGGCAGGCCGCCGAGGAAGAAGCGCGAGAGCAGGATGGTCCCGGCATAAGCGGAGAAGGCGGCGGGGCCGGAGTTGCCGTGCGCTTTCAGGTGGAGAATCAGGAAGCCGGCAATCACGGGGTATTGCACGTTCACGAAGCCGATGGCGATGCCGGGGCCCAGGATGCCGGGCGGCAGCCAGGTGCGCGGGCCGTGGTGCGGCACGGGGTGATAGACCTCTTTGACCTGGGTGAGGACGAGGAAGGCGACGGCGGCGAGCAGCATCTGCAGGGCGGCGGCGCGGGCGAAGGTGCCGACCCACTGGCCGAGCACGGGACCGGCGGAGATGCCTCCCCAGATGCCGCTGCTCAGGTAGCCGAGGGCCTGGCCGCTGCGCTGCACGCCGGCGATTTCCACCACCCAGGAAGCGGCGCCGGTATAGAGGAAGGCTTCGCCCATGCCCTGAAAAATGCGCGCGAGGTAGGGGCCGGCCATGCCGATGGGGAGCAGGTAGATGGCTCCGGCCAAGCCGCAGCAGCCGAGGCCGGTGAGGAAGGAGATTTTGCGTCCGCGGCGATCGGCGAGCGGGCCGGAGATCAGACGGCCGGCGAGGGCGACGAAGGAGAAGATTCCGATGACGAGGCCTACATCCTGATCCGTGCCCTTGAGGTCGTAGCGGATGTGGGGCGCGAGCATGGGGAGCACGGTCCCGATGCCGAGGAAGCCCAGAAATGTCGCACCCACCAGAGCCCAGAGTTGTGCGCTGAATCCGCGCGAGGAAAGAGGCATGAATCCTTTTATTTTAGCGGAGTGGGGGGAGGGGCAAAAAACAATAGATTAGCCGACAGGCCACATACAACGCTGGCCTGTCCCACTGGAAGCTAGAAGACGCGGCGTTTGAGGCGGTCGAGGGTGAATTTGGCGGTTTCGGCGACGATCATGACGGCCATGACACCGGCTTGCACGGGGTCGCTGACGACGAGATCGGCGGCATCGGGGACGCTGCCGGCCATGTTGAGGCTGATCACGACGAGGCCCTGGGCGCGCACTTCGCGGACGGCGCGTTCGATATCGCCGCCCATGAGGGAACCGGCGAGGACGAGGGCTTTGGCGCGCGGGAGGCGGGCGACGCCGCGGACGGCATCGGCGAGTTTCTGCTCGCCCACGAGCGGGATGGTATCGACGGAGATGTGTTCGCCGCGGATATTGTGGCGATCGGCTTCGCTGACGGCGCCGATGGCGACCTGGCCCACCTGGGCTCCGCCGCCCATGATAATAATGCGCTTTCCGTAAATGGTTTCGAGAGTCTTGACGACTTCGACGGCGCGGACGATGGGGAGTTGGCGCAGTTCCTCGACGAGGGGATCGCTGCCGCCGGGGAGGACGACTTCGAAATAGGTGCGGGCTTCGTCGGGCCAGTTGGTGACGATCTCGACCGAGGTGATATCGCCCTCGTGGCGGGCGATGACACCGGTCAACTGGTGGAGGACGCCGGTTTTGCCCACCGCGTGAATTACGAGGCCAATCGTCTGATTTTCCATGATTCTCCGTGCCGTATGTTACGATTCTCCCCAATTGGTCGTCTTAACTCAAAGGTTCAGAACATAAACTATGCGTCGAACAATGCTCAGCACCACCCTGCTCGCGGTTTCGGCTCTCACGGTATTCGTTTCCGTGCGGGCCGGCAATTCCGCTCCACAGGCAAAACCGAAAGCCGCGAAGAAGGGCGAAGCACCGGCAGTCGCCACCTACGGCAACTCGAATTCGATCACGGACGCGGAGATGAAGATCTATCTTTATTTCCTGGCGTCCGATCAGCTGGAAGGCCGCAACCTGCCCTCGCGCGGGTTCGACACGGCAGCCCTGTATGTGGCCAGCCACCTGGCGGAATGGGGCCTGAAGCCGGGCGGGAGCACGGCGGGCACGAACGGTCCGCTGCAGCCGTACATGATGCCGATGGAGCTGGTGGCGAAGACGATCCAGCCGGAGTTGAGCAAGGCTTCGATCACGGCGCCGGCGGCGGCAGGCGGACGGGGCGCGCGCGGCGGCGGTGGCGGCGGAGGGAACGCCGGCGCGGGCGCTGGTGCAGGTGGTGGTGGCGCTCGCGGCGGCGCGGGTGCGGCGGCAGGTCCGCGGACCACGGATTTTGAATACACGAAGGATTGGAGCGTGGCCGCGGGCGGACGCGGCGGACCGCCGTTGGAAGCCTTCGACGTCACCGGCAACCTGGTGTTCGCGGGCAACGGGTACGTGATCAACAAGACGAAGATCAACCCGTATGAAGGCATCGACGTGAAGGGCAAGATCATCGTGGTGGCCGGACTTCCCCCGGAACTGGCGGCGCAGCAGGCTGCGGCGGCGGGCGGCGGCGGCGGTCGCGGGGCGGGCGGTGCGGGCGGTCGCGCCGGGCGCGCGGGCGCGGCGGGTGCGGCAGCGGGTGGAGCAGGTGCAGGTGGAGCAGCGGCAGGCGGAGCAGCGGCAGGCGGAGCAGCGGCAGCGGCTCCGGCTGAAGCGGCAGCGGCGGGTGGTGGTGGACGTGGCGCGGCGGCTCCGAATCCGCTGGGCACGGCTTGCACGGACTTTCTGACGCCGGAACAGTACGCGGCGCAGAACGGCGCGCTGGCCGTGGTGACGATCGCGAACTTCCAGCAGTTATCGGCGATCGCCGCCCCCAACGCGGCACTGGCTGCATTTGGCGGCGGCGGTGGCGGCGGACGCGCGGGATTGAACGGCCCGAACTATACGGTGCCGAAATTGCAGGTTCCGGCGGCGTGCGCCTCGGCCCCGGGCATCACGGCGGGACTGGCCATGACGAACGCGATTTTCCAGGGTGAAAAGGCGAGCGCGCAGCAGGTCTTCTACGCCGCGGGCAGCAACGCCAAGCAGGATTCCTTCGAACTCACGGCGGCCAAGAAGATCAGCATCAAGGCGAGCGTGAAGACGGACCCGAACCACGCCGAGAACGTGATCGGCATTCTGGAAGGCTCCGACCCGGTGCTGAAGAACGAGTACGTGGTAATCAGCGCGCACCTGGACCACATCGGGCTGGCGCAGCCGCTCCCGGATGGTCACAATGTGAACAACGGCGCGGACGACGATGGCTCGGGCAGCGCCGGACTGCTGGCGGTGGCGCGGGCCTATGCGGAGGGCGCGGCGAAGGGGATGCGGCCGAAGCGCAGCATCGTTTTCCTGTGGAATGCGGGCGAGGAGAAGGGGCTGTGGGGTTCGCAGTACTTCAACCAATTCCCGTTCCTCGACCTCAGCAAAGTGGTGGCGAATCTGAACATGGATATGATCGGGCGCACGAAGGGGCCGGGCTTCACGGATTCGGATGCGACGCATGTGCTGGTCAATCCGGGCGAGATTCTGGTGGTGGGTCCGAACATCTCGAGCGACGATCTGGAGAAGACGATCGAGACGGTGAACGGCGGTTACCAGAAGTTGCAGCTGAATCACTTCTACGACACGACGGCGCCGGATGCGACGCACGATAACCTGGGTCCGCAACCGAACGGGCAGCGCATCTTCTACCGCAGCGATCATTACAACTTCGCGAAGATGGGCATTCCGATCGCGTTCTTCACGACCGGGCTGCACCCCGATTACCATCGGGCGACGGACACTCCGGACAAGATCGACTACAAGGAAATGCAGGTGGTTTCGCAGACGATGGCGGCGGTGGGTTGGGTGCTGGCGACTCAACCGGGCCGTCCGGCGTTGAAGACGAATCTGCCGGAGCAACTGGTGAAGGATATGAAGACGGCGAAGGATCAGGGCTGGGGGAAGATCACTCCGGTGATTGCACCGCTGCCGGGTCAGCCGTTCTAGAGTTGCGTTGAGATGAAAAAGGGCCGCCCTCGGAAGGGGGCGGCCTTTTTTGTTGGGGGGCGGGATCTTAGAACAAGAGTGGCAGGCGGAAACGCCTGCCCTACTTTACGGGACCAGCATCACGGGGGCTTGCCAGAAGGAGGCTTTTTGACTGGCGGGGTCCACCACGGTGACCTGGCAGTTGTATTTGCCGGGCTGCAACTTGCTGAGGGCGAGGCTGAAGCCGAGGGGCACGGCTTTGGACTTGGGGTCCATGCCTTCGGTGACGGGCAGGGGCGCGGTTTCGAAGGCCTTGGTCTGGCCGCGGTAGAAGGTGACGAAGGCGACCAGCGGTTGCATGGTGGCCGCGCCACGTTCGTAGGCCTGCAGGTAGACGTAGAGATCGCGGGTCTTGCTGAAGACGCGCGTCACGCTGGGGACCAGCTTCTGGCCGTTCTGGATGAGCGGGTTCACGGTGGGAGTCTTGTCTTTCCCGGCGGTGAAGACGGAGTCGCGCATATCCATGCGCTGTCCGCTGAGCACGACGGAACTGATGGGGATGCGCTTCAGTTCCTTGTTGAGGTTCGGGATGACGAACTTGCTCATGTAGGTTCCGATGCGGCCCGTTTCATCGTCGCGGGCGAGGAACTTCATGCTGTAGGTGCCGGGGAGCAGGGTGAAGCCGGTGTCATAGATCACGGGCTGCTTGGCTAGCTGCGCGGCGGTGGCGCCGGTGAGTTTGATGTCGACTTTGTCGCGCACGTTGGCGACGGTGACGTTGTACTCGTCCTTGACCTCGCCGATGAAATCGATGAGGGTGTGTTCGGCGCCGCCCTTGCGGGCGAGGGCGAGTTCGCTGCCGGGGATCTTGGCGACGACGGGGATGAAATACTCGGCCGAATTGAGCTGGAAGTAGTTCACTTCCATGGCGATGGTGAGTTCGGTGATGGGGTCGCCGAGCATCAGGGCATCGATCAACTGGCGCTCTTTATCGACGCTGGTGAATTTGTTGAACTGCTTGCCGGCATAGTAACCCTGGCGGTAATCCAATTTCAGGGAAGCGTCCGCGAGGGTGATTTTGATGCGGCGGAAGCGGCCATCGAGGGCGGCGTTCTGGGAGTAGTAGCCGATGATGTAGTAGCTGGTGATGGCCTTCTGGGCGTTGACCACGCCCTGAGAGAGATCGTTGTTATCGAGCAGCGCCTTGCCTCCGGTATCGGTGGCGAGGGCGTATAGCGTATCCTGCGATTTCTGGAAGCTGTTGCTCATGGCCATGGCGGAAGCGCCGGAATACATGGCGGCGCCGCCGGGGGAGCCGTGGCTGGCATCGCCCATGGGGGGCTGGGCCACGAGGCCGCGGGCATCCACGGCGTAAAAGGAGACGTTGGCGCGAATGGCGGCGTTGGTGGTGGCCTGGAACTGGGCCTGGTTATCGATGCCATTGAGGCGGAGGCCGCTGGCGAAGTAGACCATCACCTTCTTTTCGTTCAGGGTGCCGAGCATTTTGACGGCGGTCTGGAGGGCGGAGAGCTGGCGGTCGGTGTTGAAGAGATTGAACTCGCTATCGTCTTCGCCGAAGGCCGCGCCGGTATCGGCGGAGCTATCGTCGGCGGCATTCTCATCGAGGCCGGATTCGGCGATGAAGAGCTTGTTGATGACGTTCTCCAACTCGTCGCGATGGTCTGTGAAATCCTGCAGGACTTTGACGGAAGCGCCATCGAAGGAGAGGATGGCCATGAGGTCCGGCGGCGCCATCTGGGTTTTGATGAACTTGAGGGCGGCGGCTTCGGCGCGCACCTGATCGGGGACGGGCATGGCGCTCATGTCGAAGTACATGGCCATGAGGCGGCGGTCTTTGTAGCGGATATCGCCGGGACGCTCGGGGGTGATCTGGTGATTGGTGACGGCGGCGACGGCGGTGAGGGCGCCAGAGGGCGGCGTGGCCGGAGTTGCGGGGGCAGCGGCGGGCGCAGCAGCGGGTACGGAGGCGGGTGCGGAGGCGGGGATCGGGGTATCGGTGAGCTTTTGGAATTCGCAGAAGCTGATGGTCTGCGGGATGTTGTCCTCGGTGATGGTGAAGTCCTTGGCGGTGAGGCCTTCGACGGGGTTGCCGTTCTTGTCGCGGACGGTGACGGTTTCCACCACCAGCTGGGTGCTGGCCTGGAACTTCACGGTGGCGCCGGCAGCGGCCTGAGGGGCCGGGGGCGTTTGCACGGGGGCTTGCGCGCCGACGAGCAGCACAAGCACGAGAGCGATCGAAATCAGTTTCATCATCATCAGAATCTCCACCGCAGGGTCGCCTGCACGGTACGCATGCCATTGGCCGCCGAGGGCAGGCCGAACTGCGAACTGCTGATCGACGTGATCCAACTCTGGTAGGTCACGTGGTTCAAGACATTGGTTGAATCGAAGCGAAGGTCGAGCTTCTCTTCGAAGGTGCGGGCCATGGACGCACCCAATTGAAACTGGCTTGGCCCGACGATCGAGTTGCGGCCGGCGTTGCCCCAGTGGCCGGCGGAGGGCGCGGCGTACGCGGCCGGATTGAGGAAGCGTCCGGCGGGCGCGGCGGTGAGAGAGAGGCCGGTGACATCGGGACGGATGGGGCCGGTGACGCCGGTGCCCGCGACGGTGGCGCCATAGACCGGGGTGAGCGGCAGGCCGGTACCGGTGGTGAGGTTGCTGGTGATGGTCCAGCCCTTGACGAGGGCGCCGCGCCAGCCATGCAGCAGGGTTCCGCCGCGCACGCCGACGCCGGTGGAATATTGGGATTGGAGGGTGAACTGATGGCGCTGCTCGAACCGGGAGGGGCCGCGTTCGGCGCTGAGGTCGAGCCAGTTCTGGGCGATCACGCTGCCGGGGGAACCGCCGCCGAGCGCGGCGTTATCGAAGCTGCGGGCGTAGGTGTAGAGCGCGGTGGCGGTGAGTCCGTTGTGGAGGCGGCGGCGCAACTGCATCTGTCCGCTCTGGCGGGTGGAGTTGCCGTTGGAGCTCATGAAGGCATAGCCGGGCAGGCAGAGCGGGCAGGGGTTGGCGGCGCCGGTCGGATAGGTATTGGGCAGGAAGACCTGCACGGCGCGGGTGCCCTTCACGCCCAGAAATGTGGCGGTGGCGACCAAGGCTCCGGGGAGATCCTGCTGGGCCGAGACCTGCCACGTCTGCGCATAGCCCACGCGGAAATCGGGGTCGATGGCGAAGGTGTTGGGGATGCCGCCGGGCGCGGCCTTGAAGCCATTGGCGAGAGTGAGGGGATTCTGCGGGGTGTTGGCGACGCTCAGGCTTTTGGAGAACGGTGACTGCTGGGCCATTTGCGAGGCGATGGTCTGGTAGACGGAGGTGTTGAAGTTGACGCTGTAGCCGCCGCGCACGAGGAGCGACGAGCCGAAGATGGGGCGCCAGCTGAGGCCAATGCGGGGTTGGATGCCGTGCTTATCGGGATGGACCAGAGAATCGGGATACTTCAGGCCGGTGAGCGCGCCGGTGGGCGAATTGGCGAGCACCGGTGTGGCGGAGGCGAAGCCGCGCGCAATATCCAGATTGACGAGGCGGCCCTGCTGTTCGGTGATGGGGCTCGAGTATTCCCAGCGCGCTCCCCAATTGAGGGTGAAGCCCGCGCTGACGCGCCAATCGTCGGTGAAGTAGGCGTCATACATCCCGGAGCGGTAATACTTGTCGGCGTTGCCGTAGGCGAGGGAGCTGGTGCTGGGGACGCCGAGCAGGAAATCGGCAAAATCCAGGCCGGTGGCGACGCCGGTGAAGGAGAAGCTGCCGCGCGGATCCTGCTGCGCGAGCACGTTGCTCTGGATGCGGCGGTAATCGCCGCCGATGGTGATGTTGTGGGGGCGGCGCAGCCAGAGCAGGCTGTAAGAGAGAGCGGTGGTCTGGTTGCGATTGAAGGATTGCTGGCCATCGCCGAGGGTGGCGATGCCGGTGTTGAAGGAGAGGCCGGGGGGGCCCCAATTGCCCGGCTCCTGATTGTTGCCGGTGATGCCGGCGTCTCCGGAGACGTTGGTTTTGTTGGCGAAGAACGGGGTGTTGCGGGAAGAAGAGCGGCTGTATTCCAGGCCCGCGGTGCCATAGAGGCTGCGGGTGAAGGTGTGGCGCCAGCTGGCGTTGCCGCGCATGCCGAGGGTGCTGTTGGTATCCACGAAGCTGAAGAGGTTGGGATTGCGTCCGGAGGTCCGCTGGAAGGCGAAGGTGCCGTTCACGGAGTTCTTCTGGTTGAACATTTTATTGAGGCGGGTCTGCACGGCATCGGAATTGGAGACGGCGATGAGCGGCACCTGGTAGTTGTAGCGCGCGGTGGGGGTGAAGTTGGGGAGCGGATAGAAATTGATCAGCGCCTTAGCCTGCGCGGAGATGCGCGAGACGGGGATGACGTTGCCGGGGAAGGGCGAGCCGGTGGTGGGATCGATGATGGTGACCGGGGCGCCGAGCGCGTTCACGGCCTGGGTGAAATCTCCGGCGCGTTCGGCGGCGGTGGGCATCATGGTCGGAATCACGTTGGCGTTGCGATTGCGCATGGACTGGTAGCCCACGAAGAAGTTGCCGTTCTGGGTGCGGAAGAGGTGGGGAATGGCGAGGGGGCCGCCGAGGGAGCCGCCGAAGCGGAGGTGGTTGTAGGCGGCGGAGGTGTTCTGGCCGGTGAGGGAGAAGTTGTGGGCGTCGAGCGCGGAATTGCCGAGGATCGCGCTGAGATCTCCGCGGTAGCCGAAGCCGGGGCCCTTGCGGGTATTGCCGATGGCGCGGCGCTCGATGCCGTTGCTGACGCTACCGTTGACCATGAGCCCATCGGCTGCGCCGGGCGCGGCTTCATCGATACCGCTTGCGCCGTTATCGGGGGGCGGGGGCGCGCTGGAGGCGTTCAGATCGGCGCGCTGGAAGCCGGGCCGGGTGGTGGCGGCGGGCGCCGGGGTCTTTTTCGAGTTCTTCTTACCGGCTGCCGCTACGGAGGCCACGAGGGACGGGGTGGGGGGCGCTGCGGCGGAGGGATTGGCCGCGGGCGCGGTGTTGGCGGTGGCGGGTGCGTTCGGCGCGGGCGCGGGGGGCGGGGGGGCGGAGGCTTTGATGGCGTCGAAGGAGATCATCTTCAGTTCCCACTCCGGGCTCGGAGCGTTGGGCACGATCGCCACTTCCTGCGAGAGGGTGGTGAAGCAGAGCATCTCCACCTGGATGGTCCAGGTGCCATCGGCCAGATCGGGGAAGGTGTAGACGCCCTGCGGATCGGTGACGGCGGTCAGTTTCTTGTCACCCTGGGCAGCGGTGATGGTGGCGCCGGGAACGGGAAGTCCGCCGAAGCGGACGATGCCGTGGTGTTCCGAGGCCGGCAGCAGCCCGCAGGCGGCCCAGGCGAGAGCGCAATAGAGAAGAGTGGTAAGAGTTCGCTGTGGTGCCATCTAGTTCTCAGTAGGAATTTTTTCCGCGTGGTCGATGATCAGAAGCTCCACCGGGACCTTCTTCGGCTCCAGTTTGAGCCCCAACTGGTCTTGCACCAGCTTGGGCAGAGCGGTGACCAGTTCGTCAAGCTGCATGCCGGGGCCCATCATGCCGGGGCCCATCATGGCGGACATGTCGATGGAGATATCGTAGCGTTTGGTGAGGCCGGTCTGGTCGATGATGGGCCGCCCGAGCATCATCATGATCGGCCCGATCATCATGTCCACGAGCGCCGACATGGTCTGGTTTTTGGCGGTGGCAGTAGGCCCGCGTCCGGAGAAACTGGGCTCGCCATCGCCCTGCGACTCCTGCATTTTGATGCCGCCCGGAGCCGGCACCAGCACAAACACGGGCATCTCTTTGGTATCGCGGTGGAAGGCAAGTTTGAAGCGTTCGGCGAGCAGGTTCTGGAGCATGACGCGCATTTCCGGTTGCGCCGCCGCACTGGCGGCCTTGCCGACAATGTCGTAACGCTCGGACGTGAGCCACGCCGGGCCGGTGACCTGGTATTCCTTCACGTTGTAGGCGTACTGAACGGCGGCGCTGAGGGTGGCGTTGCGCAGGGAAAGCGTGCCGGGGGAGTAATCCACGGGAGACTTGGGGGGGCCGTGCATTCCCCGCCCCGCCGGTTCCTGGGCATGGTTTACCTTGACCGAGGCGACCTCGAAAGTCTGCCCAAAACAGGCACAACCCGATACAAACACAGCGATTAGGCACACGACCGGCATCTTCATGGGAACAGCCCCCTGGGAAGACGACGTTTGGCGCGGTCCGGCATTAGCAATGGGTCAACAAATAAGACGATGGCAAGGGTGGAAGCGTTCGCAAAGATTTCATTTTTTGAGTAGATTCATTTCCGGCGGGTTCGAACGCGGGATAGGGAGATAACGTCGCGCGGGCGGTGTTTGTGACAGGCGGCGCGGGAGGGCAGATTGATACACTCAGAAGTGCGGCGGCAGGCGAGGGCATCAATGGCTGAAATGAGCATCAGGGTCGGAATCATCATGGGCAGTAAGTCGGATTGGGAGACGATGCGGCATGCGGCGGAGACGCTGGAGGGCTTCGGCGTGGCGCACGAGTGCCGCGTGATATCGGCGCACCGCACGCCCGGGCTGCTGGCCGAATACGCGGCGGGGGCGGAGGGGCGCGGGCTGGAAGTGATCATCGCGGGGGCGGGGGGCGCGGCGCATCTGCCGGGGATGGTGGCGGCGCAGACTCCGGTGCCGGTGCTGGGGGTGCCGGTGGAATCGAAGGCGCTGCACGGGATGGATTCGCTGCTTTCGATCGCGCAGATGCCGGCGGGGATTCCGGTGGGCACGCTGGCGATCGGGCGGGCGGGGGCGATCAACGCGGCGCTCCTGGCGGTGGCGATTCTGAGCAACTCGCGGCCGGAGTTGCGCGAAAAGCTGCGGGAATACCGGCAGCGGCAGACGGACCGGGTGTTGCAGGAGACGCTTTGAAACCGGTTCTGCCCGGGTCCACCATCGGGATTCTGGGCGGCGGGCAACTGGGGCGGATGTTCGCGATTTCGGCGCGGCGGATGGGCTACCGCGTGCACACTTTTTCCCCGGACGCGGACACGCCGACGGGGCAGATCTCCGACGTGGAGATCCGCGCGCCGTACGACGATTTGGATGCTGTGCGCAGCTTTGCGCGGGCGGTGAATGTGGTGACGTTCGAGTTTGAAAACGTGCCCGCGCCCACGGCGGCGGCGGCGGCGGAGGCAGCGCCGGTGCGTCCGGATGGGGCGGTTTTGCACACCACGCAGCACCGCATCCGCGAGAAGGCGTTTCTGGATGGCGCGGGGATACCGATTGCGCCTTACCGGATTGTGCGGTCGGAGGAGGGGCTGGTGCGGGCGGTGCTGGAGATTGGCTGCCCGGCGGTGCTGAAGACGGCGGGGTTCGGGTACGACGGTCACGGGCAGGTACGGATTCTGACGCCGGAAGCGGCGGCGGCGGCGTGGGATTCGATCGGGCGGGTGGATGCGGTGCTCGAAGCCTTCGTGGATTTCGAGTGCGAGGTTTCGGTGGTAGCGGCGCGGGGCGTGGATGGCACGTTCCGGCATTACGGGGTGGTGGAGAATCGCCATCAGCGGCACATTCTGGACATCACGATTGCACCGGCGGGCGTGGCAGCGGGGATCGCGGAGCGGGCGGTGGAAATCGCGCGGGCGGTGATGGAGCGGCTGGACGTGACGGGCGTACTGTGCGTGGAGTTCTTCGTGACGCGCGCGGGAGAGTTGATGGTCAACGAACTGGCGCCGCGGCCTCACAATTCGGGGCACTTCACGATCGACGCGTGCGTGACGAGCCAGTTCGAGCAGCAGTTGCGGGCGGTGTGCGGGCTGCCGCTCGGATCGACGCGGCAGATTGCGCCGGCCGCGATGGTGAATCTGCTGGGCGATTTGTGGGCGAATGGCGAACCGGACTGGAACGCGGTGTGCGGCTTCCCGGAGGCGAAACTGCACCTCTACGGCAAGGCGCAGGCGCGCCCGGGACGCAAGATGGGGCATGTGACGGCACTGGGCATGGATGCCGTCACAGCCCTGAAAAACGCGGTGGATGCGCGTGCCGCGGCGTTTTACGCGCCGCGCAATTTCTTGTAGGACTCGAGGCAGCGCTGGGCCGATTCGAGGCTCGGGAAACGGCTGCCTTCCTGTTCGATCAGGTAGAATTCCACGCCCCCGGTTTTTTCGGCGGCGGCGAAGACCTTCTGCCACGGCACCGCGCCTTCACCGAAGAGCGTGCGGTAGCCCTTCTGATCCTCGGGCTTGCCGGGCGCCCATTCCTTGAGGTGGCAACTGTTGATGCGGCCGGGGTTGGCGTTGATCCACGCGATGGGATCTTCACCCACTTCGACGCAGGTGCCGAGGTCCAATTGCAGCATCACGTCTTTGGGCGTGTTGGCGGCGATGACTTCGATGGGGCGCTTGCCTTCGAGCGTTTTGAACTCGGTCTGATGGTTGTGATAGCCGGCGCGCAGGCCGGCGGGGCGCAACTTTTCCATCGCCTTGGTCAGGGTTTCGCCCACGGCCTTCCAGCCGGCGAGGCCCGCGGGATTGCCGGAACTCGCCATCACGACGTACCTGGCGCCGAGGATCCTGTTGAGATCGATGGCCTTCTGGATGTTGTCCGGAAGGAAGTTTTTCATGTCGTTGTGGGTGGAGTTGCAGCGGATGCCGGTGTCATCCATCACCTTGCGGATGTCTTTGGCGAGTTCGGGAGTCCAGGCATAGTAGGGGCCATAGAACTCGACGACTTCGTAGCCCATTTTGGCGACGGCGCGGACGGTGGCGACGGTATCCTTGGCCATTTCGTCGCGGACCGAGTAGAGTTCCAATCCGACGGGGATGGACTTGCCGGCAGGCGAGGCAAACGCGAGCGGCGCGGCGGCGGCAGCGGCGAGGAAAGAGCGGCGGGAGACGGGATTGTTTAAAGCCATGATCAAGAACATAACACGCGGCGCGGGGAGGGCCACGGACATGGGGTGGTGAGGACCGCGAAACGAATTCGGCGTGGGCGCGTAGTATCCTGTGGGTAGTTTCGTGCATCTTCCACGCCAACTCCGCAGGGCCGGAGCCATCACGATCGGTACGCTGGCTATCTTCTCGGCGATGTACGCGTTCCAGCGTCCGTTCCGCGAATTTCCGGGGGTGGAGTACGAGAAGTTCCCGCTGCCGCGGGATTTCCGGGATGCGGGGGAGTGGACGTTCGGGCGGCTGATGTATCCGCCGGTGGGGCGCAGTTACGGCGGCTTCGAGATGCAGGGGAACTGGACCGAGGGCGGGTCCAACTGGACGATGGACTACCCGCGCAGCGACCGGCACCTTTCGCAGGCGATCCGGCGGCTGACGCGGGTGCACGCGCGCAGCGTGGAGCAGACGATCAACCTGGACGATCACGATCAGTTCGACTGGCCGTTTCTGTATGGCGTGGAGGTGGGGCACTGGAACCTGACCGATGCGCAGGCGAAGCAACTGCGCGAATTTCTGCTGCGCGGCGGGTTCTTCATGTGCGACGATTTTCACGGCCAGATCGAGTGGGACGTGTTCATCGAGAGCATGGCGCGGGTGTTCCCGGATAAGCCGATCGTGGACATTCCGAACGGCGACCCGATCTTTCATACGGTGTACGATCTGGACGACCGGTATCAGGTGCCGGGCGCACTATTCCTGGAGACGCACCAGACGTATGAGAAGGGGAACACGGGCAAGGTGCCGCACTGGCGGGGCATCTATGACGATCACGGGCGGCTGATGGTGGCGATCTGCCACAACATGGATCTGGGGGATAGCTGGGAGCATGCGGACGATCCGCAGTATCCGGAGAAGTACTCGGCGCTGGGGATTCGGATTGCGTTGAATTACGTGGTGTATTCGATGTCGCACTAAGGGGCGCTTCTTCCCGGAGAGACGCGAGTGCTGGGGCGAGTTTGAAAAGAGAAGTTAGTGGACAGGCCGGAAGGCCTGGCCTACTTGTCGATTGCCATTTCGAGGATTTCGAGGCGGCGTTTGGGGGTTTCGCCGTCTACTTCTTCTTTTTCGAAAGCGTCGAGGACTTCGAGGCCCTCGATGATGCGGCCGAAGGCGGCGTACTGGCCATCGAGATGGGGGGCGGGGCCGAGCATGAGGAAGAAGCTGGTGCTGGCGGAATCGGGATCGTCCGTGCGCGCCATGGAGACGATGCCGCGCACGTGTTCCACGTCTTTGCGGAACTCGCCTTTGAGGTTGACCACCCAGCGATCGGCCGGATGCGGCGCACCGTTCGGGCGCGTGTTGGGCTGGCCGCCCTGGGCCACGAAGCCTTTGATGAGGCGGTGAAAGCCGGTGCCGTTGAACCATCCGGTGGAGGTGAGCTTGAGGAAATTGCGCACGGTGTTGGGCGCCCAGTCCGGTTCCATTTTGATCTTGATGGCGCCGAGGGTGGTCTTCATGGTCACGGTGCGGCGCATCTCCTCCACGGTGGCGGTGACGAAGGGCTCGACCTTCTTTTTCTCGATGGTGACGGTCAGGATGCGGACGGGCTTTTCGGCCATGCCATCGGCATTCAGGGCCGCCTGGGAGATTTTCTCCACCACGTCCATGCCTTCGTTGACGCGGCCGAAGGCGCTGAACTTGCCATCGAGCGGGGGCTGCGGGGAGATGCAGACGAAGAACTGCGCGCCGTCACTATCGGCTTTGCCGGGGATGCTGACGGTGGAGACGATGCCGCGCTCGTGCTTCAGATCGCTGAACTCCGGGGCGAGCTGGCTGAGTCCGCCGCTGCCCCAGAGTTTGCGCGGGGTCTTGGCATCTTTCAGCAGCGGGTCGCCGCCCTGAATGATGCCGTAGGGCACGACGCGATGGAAGGCGCTGCCGTCATAGAAGCCCTGGCGGGCGAGGGTGAGGAAGTGCTCCACGTGCTTGGGCGCCTTGCCGGGCGCGAATTCGAAGCGGAAGACTCCCATATCCGTGGTGACCACGGCTTCGAGCTCGGCGGCGGGCTGTGCCAGCGCGGCGGCGAGGGGAAGGAAGAGGAGGGCGAGAGGCAGCGGACAACGCATCGACTCTATCTTAACTATTGCGCGAGCAAGCGTGAGCGGTGGAGTGAGCGTAAGTGGATAATGGGACGGAGGAGACGCGATGAACTGGAGCGCGATTAGTGCCATCTTCCTGGCACTGGCAGTGGGCACGGGAGCGTTCGGCGCGCATGGGCTGCGCGACAAGCTGGGCGCTTACGAGATGGGGATCTGGGAGAAGGCGGTATTCTACCAGTTCATGCATTCGCTGGGCATGCTGATTGTGTCGCTGCTGCCGCGCACCGGGACCTTCACGGCCAACTCGGCCTCGACGGTATGCTGGCTGCTTTCGGCGGGCGTGCTGATTTTCTGCGGCAGCCTCTACACGCTGGCGTTGACGGGCGTACGCACGCTGGGCGCGATCACGCCGATCGGCGGCGTCGGCTTTATCGCGGGGTGGCTGCTGCTGGCGTACTACTTTATCGTGCAAAGGTCCTGACGACATGAACCACATTCCGATAGACCTGACCGCATTGGCGCGGCAAGAGATGACCGAGCGCGGCTTCGCGCCAGACCTGCCGGCGGCGGCGGTGGCACAGGCCGCGACGGCGAAGCAGCAGCACCAGACGGGGCTGGAGGACTTGACGGCGCTGCTTTGGTCTTCGATCGATAACGACGATTCGCGCGACCTCGACCAGATCGAGTGGGCGGAGCGCACGGCCGCGGGAATCCGCGTGCTGGTGGGGATCGCGGATGTGGATAGCGCGGTGCCCAAGGGCTCGCCCGTGGATGCGTATGCGGCGCAGGAGACGACCACGGTGTATGCCGGAATCCACACGTATCCGATGCTGCCGGAGCGGCTCTCCACAGACCAGACGTCGCTCGGCGAGGGGCAGGACCGGGTGGCGGTGGTGATCGAGATGACGGTGGCGGCGGATGGGGGCACGGCGGCGCATCGCATCTTTCGCGCGCTGGTGCGCAATCGCGCGCAGCTGACGTATTCGGGAGTGGGTCCATGGCTCGCGGGGCAGGCGGCGGGGCAGGCGGCGGCAATTCCCGCGAAGGTGGCGGCGTCGAAGGAGCTGGAGGCGCAACTTCGGTTGCAGGACGAGGCGGCGCATCTGCTGCGCGCGGCGCGGGACAAGAAGGGCGCGCTCAACTTCGACCGCGCGGAGTTGCAATCCACGGTGGTGGACGGACACGTGACTGGCATCGAGGGGCGCAGGGCCAACACGGCATCGCGGCTGATTGAAGATTTCATGATCGGCGCGAACGAAGTGATGGCGGAGACGCTGCGCGCGGCGGGAGTGGCGGCGATCCGACGGGTGGTCAAGGCGCCGGAGCGTTGGGCGCGGATTGTGGAACTGGCGGCCCACTATGGCGAGCATCTGCCGGCGGAGCCGGATGCGGGCGCGCTGAACGCGGTGCTGTTGCGGCGCAAGGCGGCGGACCCGGTGCACTTCCCCGACGTCTCGCTCACGGTCTTGAAACTGATGGGACCGGGCGAGTATGTAGCCACGCGTCCGGGCGCCGCGGAAGAGGGGCACTTCGGCCTGGCGGCGGCGGACTACACGCACTCCACCGCGCCCAACCGGCGATACGCGGACATGGTGACGCAGCGGTTGGTGAAGGCGCAACTGGCGGGCGTCACACAGCCCTACACGTTCGAAGAACTGGACGCGGCGGCGAGGCACTGCACGCTGATGGAAGACGCGGCGCGCAAGGTGCAGCGCGACATGACCAAGCGCATCGCGGCCGTGGCGATGGCGGACCGCGTGGGGCAGCAGTTTCACGGCGTGGTTACCGGCGTCACGCCCAAGGGCGTGTTCGTGCGCCTGACCGACCCGCCCGTGGAAGGCCGCCTGATGCGCGGCGAAGCAGGCGTGGACGTGGGCGACCGGGTAACGGTGACGCTGTTGAGCACGGACCCGCAGCGCGGCTTTATCGATTTCGGAAGGTAGGCTCTGAGTATGGACGAAGGCAAAATCGCACTCTTGCGCCACACTGTGGCAACGCTCGCGTATCGCGCCGGGAAGGCGCTGCGCGGGGCTCCGCCGGAGTTCGCCACGTACGGGACGCGCACGCCCGGGCAGATTCTGGCGCACCTCTGCGACCTGCTCGATTGGGCGCTGGGCATGGCCGATGGCAAGTACGGCTGGCGCGATTCGACCCCGCAGGCGTGGGACGCGGAGGTGGCGCGTCTCTTCGCGGGGCTGACGGCGTTCGACCGCAGGCTGGCGAGCGGAGTCCCGCTGGCGGTGCAGGCGGAGAAGCTGTTTCAAGGTCCGATAGCGGATGCGCTGACGCACGTGGGACAGATTGCGATGCTGCGGCGCATGGCGGGATGCCCGGTGCGCGGGGAGAATTATTACGTAGCGGAGATTGTGGCCGGCCGCGCGGGTGAAGAGCAGGCGCCGCCGGTGAAGGAATTTTAGGGGACAAGATTTTTGATGCTACTGCTGTTGCCGGTTATTCTTCCGCTTGGCCTGTTTGTGCCGGGCTTTCTGGTGGCGAAGGGCATGCGCCATTCGTTGTGGTGGGCCTCCGCCTTCCCGATGTCGCTGCTGGTGCTGTTTCACTGCATCTTCTGGATGGGGATGCTGCATATCCCGATCACGCTGTGGAGCATCTTGCCGTGCCTGGTCGGATTCAGCGCCGCGGCGGGCTGGCTGGCCAGAAAGACGGTGACAACGCCGCGGAGCGAAGCTGCGCCACCGTGGTCCGGCCATGAACTGCTGCTGCTTGGCACTAGCGGCGCGGTCGGCCTCGCCCTGCTCGCGCGCAGTGCGATCTCTCCGCTGATTGGCGGCGACACGCGCTTCCGCTGGGATTTTCTGGCGCAGAAACTATTTGCCAGCGGGAAATTCGATTTCTATCCCCCGCTCACGGCGGCGGATTTTCACACCTATTTTTTTGTCGATGGCATTCCTCCGCTGGTCTCTTTCACGAACTGGTGGCTCTATGCCTCGGCGGGCCGGTACCTGCCGGCGCTGATCTGTGTGCTGGTGGCCGCGCAGTTCGCCTGCACGCTGGCCTTCGTGTACGGCACGGCGTCCGCCATGTTTTCGCGGCGCGCGGGCGTGCTGGCTGCCGGGATGCTCGCGGCGTGCCCGCTTTTCTTCCGGTCGGTGGTGATCGGGCAGGAGACGGGGCTGACCGCGCTCGCGATCGCGGCGATGCTGTACTTCATCGTGACCGCGAAGGAGTCTGACGACGTCGCAGCAATGGTATCCGCCGGTCTGGCTGCGGCGTTGTGCGCTCTCTCGCGCGAGTATGGCTGGATCGCCCTGATCGCGGGCGTGATCGCGCTGGTGTGGAGAGGCCGCGCGGTGAAACAGATTGCCGTCTTCGTCGCGGTGGCCGGAGTGGTCGCCGCGCCCTGGTACGTTCGCAATTGGGGAATCGCGGGCAATCCGTTTTACAGCCTGAATTTCCTGAGCTTCACCGTGAACCCGATTCACGCGGCCATTCTCGCGTTCTACCAGAAATCGGTTGGCTCCGAAATTTGGACGTTGAGCGCCTGGAGCGGATTCTTCGGACAACTGGCGGTCTACGCGACGTTTCAGATGTTCGCGGGAATTCCGGGTAGCTTCATCCAATTCCGCAAGCACGGCTACCTGACGGCAATCGCTCTGGTGTTGACGGCGGTATGGCTGCAATCGGTGGGTTATACCAGCGGCGGGCTGGTCGCATCCACGCGCGTACTGGCGCCGGTGCTGGTGCTGCTCTCCATCACGGGCGCGGGCCTGCTGGAATCCCTGGCCCGTAAGGCCGAATGGCGAAACGTGATGGTGGCGGCGATCGTGAGCTGCCAGTTGCTGACGGTGGCTCACGGCGCGCTGTACCCCTCGAGCCCGATGGATATGAACGTGAGCCAGTGGGCACAAAACGCATTTCAGCCGGTCGCCCAGCCTTTGGAATTTCAGATCGGGGATCAACTGCCGCAGGTGATTCCGGCAGGAACGCGCGTGCTTGCCGACAGCGCCTACCTGCATGCGGGCCTGGCGGAAAAGGGTATCGACGTGGTGCCGGTGTGGAGCCCCGAAGTGCGATTCCTGTTTTCCGTATCGCCTGAAGAAGCGGAGCGGCAGTTGCGGGCGCTGAAGATCGAAAGCGTGGCGGTGTACCCGAGCAGCCTGAACACGAACTACCTGGCCTCCGCGTCCCCGTTCTACGCGGCACTGCCGCGCCGGTGGCACCTGCGTGCGCGGGTGCAGGACCTACTCTTCATCCTCGGGCCGTAGCGCCGCGGAAGACCGCTCTAGCGATAGACGGTGCCCGCCTTCATCACGAACTTCACTTTGCGCAGGGCGGCGATGTCTTTGGTGGGGTCGCCATCGACGGCGATCAGGTCCGCGAACATGCCTTGCTTCACCGTACCGATATCCATGTGGAGCACGCGGCCCGCAATCGACGTGGCCGATTTCAGCGCGTCTGTGGGCGCCATGCCATAGGCCACCATCATTTCGATTTCGCGGGCGTTGTCGCCATGCGGGAAGACGCCGACATCGCTGCCGCTCAGGATGGTGACGCCGGCATCGAGCGCGGCTTTGAAGCTGGCGCGCTTGCGCTGGAGGGATTGCGGTTCGGGCGATTCACCCTTGCGCCATCCGGCGTACTGCGCGGTGGCGTCGCCGGCGGCGAGGGTGGGGCAGAGGGCCACGTGGCGTTCCGCCATCAGCTTGAAGACTTCGGGCGTGCCGGCGTCGCCGTGTTCGATGGTCTCCACCCCGGCGAGCACGGCGCGGCGCATGCCTTCGGGCGTGCTGGCGTGGACGGAGACGGGGATGCCGGCGCTCTTAGCGGTCTCGACAGCAAGTTTCAATTCCTCGAGCGAGAAGGTGGGGCGCGCAGCGGGACCGGCGCCCCAGCGGTAATCGGCGTAGAGCTTGATCCAATCGGCGCCGTGGCCGATCTGGTCGCGGACGGTGCGGATCAGGCTATCCACGCCATCGGCCTCTTCGGCGCCCTGGGGCACGCGCCATTCGAGGGCGAAGCCTTTGGGGGCGTAGCTGCCGGTGGCGACAATGGCGCGGGTGGAGACGAGCACGCGCGGTCCGGGCACGATGCCCTGATTGACGGCCTGCTTCAGTTCCACATCGGCATAGCCCGCACCTTCGGTACCGAGATCGCGGATGGTGGTGAAGCCTGCCATCAGGGTGGAGCGGAGGTGATTCACGGCGCGGGCGGCGCGCAGGGCGATGCCCTCCTTGGCCACCTGATCGTTCCACGGGGTTTCGTTATAGGCGTGCAGCAGGATGTGCGAGTGCGCCTCGACGAGGCCGGGGAGCAGGGTGGCGCCGGGCAGGTCGATGACCTTGGCGTTGGCGGCATCGATGTTCGCGGCGGGGCCTGCGGACTCGATGCGGTTGCCGCGGACGCGCACGGCCCAGCCTTCGCGAGTGGCTTCACCATCGAAGACGCGGGCGGGCTTGAGCACGGTGTACTCCTGCGCCTGAGCGGCGAACGCGAGCAGAAATACGAGGCGCGAGAGGTTCATATGGGGCATTATAGCGAGTGCGCCAAGGCGCGCAGAGTGGCGCGACCCGTTGCCGGTCCTGTTGCACTTCCGGTGGCCCTATGATAACTATGCAACATGCGACGTAGAGAGTTTCTTCCCGCTTTAGCGGCCACCGCCGGGCTTGCCCGGGTCTCCGCCCAGACGCCCGTGGCTGCCGTGAAAAAGGGGCGATTGAAGCAGTGTGTGACCGGCGGAGTCTTCGCCAAGGGTACCAGCCTCGAGGATGGATGCAAGCTTGCCGCGTCGCTCGGCATTGTTGGTTATGACCTGAAGGGGCCGGCGGATTGGCCCATGCTGAAGCAATACGGGCTCACGCCGACCATGTACCCTCCGGGGCCGGGCGGTTCGATTTCCGATTCGCTGAACCGCAATGACCTGCACGAGAAATTGGAACCGCTGATGCACGCGGCCATCGACGAAGCCAAGGTCAACGGCGTACCCAACATCATCACGTTCAGCGGCAATCGCAAGGGAATGCCGGATGCGGAAGGCGCGGACAACTGCGTCGCGTTCCTGAATAAAGTGAAGGCCCATGCGGAGGAGAAAGGCATCACGATCTGCATGGAGTACCTGAACAGCAAGGTCAATCACAAGGACTACATGTTCGACCACATCGCCTGGGGTGTGGACGTGATGAAGCGGGTCAATTCGCCGCGGGTGAAGATTCTCTACGACATTTATCACGCGCAAATCATGGATGGCGACATCGTGCGCAACATCCGCGATCACATCCAGTGGATCGGCCACTTCCATACGGGCGGGAATCCCGGCCGGCACGACATTGACGACTCGCAGGAACTGAACTATCGCTTCATCGCGCAGGCGATCGCGGACCTGGGATACACGGGGTACGTGGGCCACGAATATTCGCCGGCGCAGGGACGGGATGCGGTGGCCAGTTTGAAGCAGGCCATCGACATCTTCACGGTGTAATGGGGAAGGCGACGAAGTCCCCGTCCGCGGAAAGCCGCGCGGCCAAGGTGCTGCGGGAGGCCTTCGAATCGGGCCGCCCGCTCATCTACGTACATACCAGCGAAGAGCAGCGCGTGGGCAACATTCTGCGCGAAGTGGGGCAGCGGCTGCTGGCCTCCGCGCCGGTGCCGAAGGTGGTGCCGGTGTGGACGTGGAGCCTCACGGAGGGCATGCGCAGCGCAGGCGGCCCAGCCGTGCCGGGGTCGCAAGACCCGCGGGCGGCGCTCGATTTCATTGCGGCGCACGCGGATGGGGCGATCTTTCACCTGAAGGATTTTCACGAGGCGCTGCGCGAGTTTCCGGACATCCGGCGACGGCTGCGCGATATTTACGAAAGCTGCCGCGACCGGGGCAAGTTCGTGGTGATCAGTTCGCCGGTACGCACGATTCCCGAAGAGGTGGACCGCAGCCTGCTGTTCCTGGAATTGCGTCCGCCGGATCTGATCGAGTTGTCTGACTTCCTTCGCGAAGAAGGAGGGCCGGCGAGCGAAGCGGTGATCCAACAACTGGCTCCGGCGCTGCAGGGGTTGACGCTGGATGAAGCGCGCTACGCGCTGCGGCGGGCGCTGATGCTTGGCCCGCTCTCAGCGGATTCGCTGCCCGCGATGCTGGAGGAGAAGCGCCTGCTGGTGAATCGCAGCGGCGTGATCGAGTACATTTCCGATGGCACGCAGATCGGCGAAATCGGCGGTCTGGACGGGCTCAAGAACTGGGTGCTGGAGCGGCGCAAACTTTTCCTGATGGGCGATAGCGTGGCGGCCGAGATCGTGCCCAAGGGACTGCTGATGATGGGCATCCCGGGCTGCGGAAAGAGTCTGGCGGTGAAGGCGATCGCTTCGTGCTTCCAACTGCCGCTGTATCGCGTAGACATGATCGAGATCTTCAGCGGCAGGCACGGCAAGCCCGAAGGAGCGTTCGTCGCGGCCTGCAAGATGATGGAAGATCTGGTGCCGGCGGTGCTGTGGTTCGATGAAATTGAAATGGGCGTCACCTCGGCCGCGAGCGATGGCGAGCAGGGGCGCATCTTCGCCTTCTTCCTGACCTGGATGCAGGAGAAGGCGCGCGGGCTGTTCGTGGCGGCAACCGCCAACCGCATCGACCTGCTGCCCGCCGAGATGATCCGCAAAGGGCGTTTCGACGAGGTGTTTTTTGTGGACCTGCCGCTTGAAGCCGAGCGCGTGGAGATCTTCAAGATCCACCTGGAGCGGCGCGGGGTGGCTACGGCGCAACTGGAGTTGGGGCAGTTGATGGAGTTCACGAAGGGCTGGAGCGGCGCGGAGATCGAGCAGTGCGTGGTGGCGGCGATCACGAAGGCGCGGCTGGCGGAGACGACGATTACGACGCAGGATCTGGTGCTGACGGCGGTGAAGATCGTGCCGCTTTCGCGGACGATGGAGACGCAGATTAATAAGATTCGCGATTGGGCGTTTGAACGCGCGGTGCGGGCTTCGCCGCGTCCGGTGGGGGCGAGGTAGGGGAGAGAAACAACAACAACGGCTTAAGTTAGAGGACAGGCCGGGAGGCCACACTTGTCCAAATTAGTTTTTTGAAAAGGGGCGACCCCTCCGATACTGATTAATAGCGGTTCCCTGAGAAGAACGCAATTAACCAGTCGAAGGTGTCGCCTTGAATCGATTTTC
>CAIRBY010000441.1 GCA_903876865.1 uncultured Acidobacteriia bacterium | reverse complement strand
CTGATTGTGACCCACGGCGCGAAGGGCGCGCTGGTCGTCGACGAGCGGGGCGAGCATTGGGTCGCGGCCAAGCCCGTCACGCATCCCGTGGATATCTGCGGCGCCGGCGACAGCTTCAGCGCGGGTGCGGCACTGACTCTGCGCGCCACCGGAGACGCCGTCCTCGCGGCTCAGTTTGGCAACATGGTTGCATCCATCACGATCATGAAGAAAGGCACCGGCACCGCCTCCCCCGCAGAACTGCTGGCGGTGTGAGGCACTCCCCGAAACGAAAAAAAGGCACAAACCCCGCACCACCGTTGCCGGTGAAGCGAGGCTCGTGCCTCTCTCTATTCTCTTGACCGAAGCTTACTGAGCGGGCGGCGGCGCCGTCTCAGGCTGCGCTTTTCCACGATGGCAGGTGTAGCAGGTGATGTGCACCTTGCCATCCGGGAAGCTCGCGTTCAGGTGGTTGACCATTTCGATCATCTTGCGAGCGGTCACCTTCTTGGGGTTCTCGTCGCTGGAACGGTCCGGCGCGTGGCAGAAGTTGCAACCGCCTGCGCTCGCAGTCCCGAGAGCCGCATTGAAGGCGCCCATCATCGGCCGCACTTCTTCAGGCTTCAAAATTTTCAAATTCTTCGGCGGTCCGCCACCACCTTTCTTGGGCGCATCCTGCTTGGGAGCGTCCTGGGCGCAAACGGTCATTCCGGCAGCTAACAGCAATGTGACTAAAAAACGCATGATCTAATATACT
Source organism: uncultured Acidobacteriia bacterium (assembly GCA_903876865.1). Taxonomy (GTDB): domain Bacteria; phylum Acidobacteriota; class Terriglobia; order Bryobacterales; family Bryobacteraceae; genus Solibacter. The sequence continues at coordinate 2,392 of CAIRBY010000441.1, read as the reverse complement.
CCAAGCTGGTTCGAAATTTCAGCGGCACTCTGTGAAACTATTGGCCTCGTCCGCCGCGCCCCGCACCCGGCTTCGGCATCGGTTTGCGCGGCATCATCTCCGGACGGGTCGCCGTATTGTAGACGAACCAGGCCATCACGGCCGAGGCCTGTTCGAGGTCGCTCGCCTGCACGTGATCGAGCACGTCCATGTTGGAGTGATGCGTACGCGAGCCGTATTCCAGCGGGTCCTGAATGAACTGGAAGCCAGGCAGACCGACTCCATCGAAAGCGATGTGATCCGTGCTGCCGGTGTTGCGAAGGGTCAGCGTGGTCACGCCCAAGTCTTTCAGCGGCGCGATCCAGGATTGGAAGATCGGCAGCGCCTGATCGTTATCCTGCACGTAGATTCCGCGCACCTTGCCGCTGCCGTTATCCAGGTTGTAGTAGGCCGAAAGCTTGGCGTGTTCCGGCTTCGGCTTCATGTCCGCCGAATCCGCGAAGTGATCCTTTACATAGGCGCGCGAGCCAAGCAGGCCCTGCTCTTCCGCCGTCCACAAACCGAGCCGGATCGTGCGCGGCATCTTCACGTCGAGAGCTTTCAGAATGCGCATCGCCTCGATTGCCACGGCTGAGCCGGCGGCATTATCCGTCGCGCCCGTGCCGCCACTCCACGAATCGAAGTGGCCGCCCAGCATGACGAAGCCCGCGTTCGGATCCGTGCCCGGAATCTCCGCCACCAGATTGAAGGAATCCTGAGGCTCGGTGAATTTCGCGCCGATATCGAATTCGAGGGTTACCGGCAAGCCCTTCTCGAGGAGGCGGGCCATGCGATTGTAATGTTCGTTGGTGACGATCACGGAAGGCGGCGGCAGATTGTCCGGCTCGGTGGTCTGCGAGCCCGCGCCGGAGCCCATGATCGTGCCGCCATCGGGACCGTTGCCCGGCGTCAACACCACCAACACCCCTTCATCCTTCAGGAACTTGTTCAACTGATCGCGGAAGGCCCGCGGATTGGCGCCACGGCCCGCCGCCGCTCCGCGTCCGGCAGCAGCCGCGCCACCGCGTGCCGCACCCGCACCCGGGCGCGCAAAGCCGAGCGGCAGCGATGCCGGGTTGCCCATCGCGGGATCGGGCGCGCCCGCCGCCGCTTCCAACTCCGCATCGGTCAGGCGGTGCGAGAGCGGCTCTTCATTCAGGGTGGAGGCGTGCGGGGCCGCGCTCAGGACGATCTTGCCCTTCAGTTTGCCCTTGAACTTTTCCAGATCGTCGGGACCGGTGATGACGGCCATTACCGCCTGACCCGTCACGGGACCGTTGGTCCCCGGCGACCAGGGCTGCGCAAAGCCGATGATCGGCTGGAATTCCGGTTCCTTCATCATGGCTGAGAAGCGCGTGGCGGCCCAACCGCGTCCGAACGGGCCCCACTTCTCCATCTTCGCGTTGGCCATGCCCCACTCCTGGAGCTTCTTCACCGCCCAGTTTCCGGCATCGGTGATGTTCGGTGACCCGGTCAGGCGCGGTCCGTACACGTCGGTGAGATAGAACATGGTATCCATCACCTTGGAATTGCCCGCGAAGGCCTCGCTTTTGATCCGGTGCAAGATGCCCAGATCCACCTTTTCCGGTTCCGCCGCCTGCAACAGCAGGCAGACCGTCAGCACCGCCGCCGAAGCAGCTATCCATTTGCGCATGTGGGGGACTGTATCACGGCCGCGCCATGCAGTTCAAATCCCCCTTGCGTCCGGCCTCGGCGCGTGCTTTACTTGAATGGCCGTTCAACTGAGTGGAATGAGCGTTCAAGTCGCCAATCCGACCCGTGCCCGCCTGCTCGAAGCCGCGCGCTATCTCTTCTGGGAGAAGGGCTACGCCGCCACGGGAATGGCGGAGATTCTGGAACGCGCCCAGGCCAATAGCGGCAGTTTCTACCACTTCTTCCCGGGGAAGGAGGCGCTGCTGCTCGCTGTGCTCGAGACCTATCTCGACGGGCTCGACCCGATCGTGATTCAGCCCGCCTTTGCGCTCCACGCCGACCCGATCCGGCGCATCTTCGCCATCCTCGCCGGATATCGCGAGCGACTGCTGTCCACCGGGTGCCGCTACGGCTGCCCGCTGGGCCGGCTCGCGCTGGAAATCGAGGCGGAGAACCTGCCCGCACACGATTTGATCGCGCGCAATTTCGCCGCCTGGACCGCCGCCGTCCGAGGCTGCCTCGCCGCGGCGCGCACGCGCTTCCCGCGCGGCACGAATCTGGATGCGCTCGCCACGCTGGTGCTCACCACCATGGAAGGTGGCGTACTGCAATCCCGCTCCTACCGGCGCATCGAACCCTTCGATCAATCCGTCGCCCAGTTGCGCAACTATTTCCGCTATCTGCTCCGCCAGAAGAAAGGAACCCAATCATGAAATTCACG
>CAIRBY010000440.1 GCA_903876865.1 uncultured Acidobacteriia bacterium | reverse complement strand
GCCGGCGCCATCGTCACCTTCCTCGAATGCATCGCCCTCTTCGGCTCCCCCGCCCTCATCGCCATCCCCGCCCGCTTCAACGTCGTCACCACCCAGCTGCTGCAGTTCTTCTCCGCCCCCGTCCGCGCCGAAGTCGCCGCCGCCTACGCCATGCCCCTGCTGCTGATCACCGTCGCCCTGTTCTCCCTGCAACGACACCTCGTCGGCCGCCGCGGACACGTAGCCCTCACCGGCAAAGGCGGCGAACGCCGCCCGATCGAACTCGGCCCCTGGCGCTACCCCATGCTCGCCTACGCCCTCCTGGTCCTGTCGCTGGCCGTCATCCTCCCCTACGGCGCCCTCTCCCAGGCCGCCCTCTCCAAAGCCTGGGGCCTCGGCTGGAGCCTCGCCAACACCACGCTCGACAATTTCCACTATCTGCTGTTCGAGCATCACACCGCCGCCCGCTCCGTGGTGAACAGCTTCACCTTCGCCGCCGCCGCCGCCACCCTGGCGATCTTCCTCTCGCTGGCCATCGCCTACATCGTCACCCGCCGCCTGCTCCCCTTCGCCGGCGTGCTCGGCTTCCTCTGCATGGCCCCCTTCGTCGTCCCCGGCATCGTGCTGGCGATCGCCTTCTACGCCGCCTACGCCCCGCCCCCGCTCGCCCTCTACGGCACCGCCGCCATCATCATCCTCGCCTTCACCCCCCGCTTCCGGCCCATCGGCTACGCCAACGCCGGCGCGGCGCTGCGCAGCATCAACCCCGAAATGGAGGAAGCCGTCCGCATCCTCGGCGGCGGCCGCCTGCTCGCCATCCGCAAAGTCCTCGCCCCCCTGCTCAAACGCGGCATGGTCGGCGCCTGGCTCCTCGTCTTCATCCCCGCCACCCGCGAACTCTCCACCGCGATGTTCCTCTACGGACCCAACACAAGGACGATGTCGGTCATGCTGATGGACCTCTCCGAGGAGGGCAATTTCGAGCGCCTCGCCGCCCTCGGCTTCATGCTCCTCGCAGCCTCCCTCCTCATCGTCGCCGCCGGTCAGAAACTGATGGGCGGAGACTTCATGCTCCGCCGAGACCGCTCATGAGCAAACTCACCCTCCGCAACCTCGGCAAATCCTACGGCAGCACCGTCGCCGTCCAGTCAGTCAACCTCACCCTCGCCGAGGGCGAATTCGTCTCCCTCCTCGGCCCCTCCGGCTGCGGCAAAACCACCACACTCCGCATGATCGCCGGCTTCATGAAACCCACCGCCGGCCGCATCGAGGTCGACGGCAAACTCCTCTCCTCGCCCGACACCGTCGTCCCCCCCGAAAAACGCGGCATGTCGATGATCTTCCAGAGCTACGCCATCTGGCCGAACATGACCGTCGCCGAAAACGTCGCCTTCGGCCTCAAACTCCGCAACCTCCCCTCCGCCGACATCAAACGCCGCCTCGACAAAATCCTAGCCGTCGTCCGCCTCGACAAACTGGCCGACCGCTACCCCGCCGAACTCTCCGGCGGCCAACAACAACGCGTCGCCCTCGCGCGCGCCATCGTCATCGAACCCGCCGTCCTCCTGCTCGACGAACCCCTCTCCAACCTCGACGCAGCCCTCCGCGAAGAAATGCGCAGCGAAATCCGCCGCCTGCATGACGCCTTCCGCATCACCACCGTCTACGTCACCCACGACCAGGCCGAAGCCATGGTCACCTCCGATCGCATCGTGGTGATGAACCACGGCCGCATCGAACAGGTCGACGACCCCATGAACCTCTATCACCACCCCCGAACCCGCTTCGTCGCCGGCTTCATCGGCCGCACCAACTTCATCGACGCCACCGCCGAAAACGGCCAACTCAACCTCGGCGGCATCTCCGTCCCCGCAGGCCCCTACAGCGGCAAACTCTCGTTCTCCTTGCGCCCCCACGACATCCGCCTGAACATCCAGGCCCCCTGGACCCTCCCCGGCAAAATCGTCGAACGCGCCTTCCTCGGCGAATACTGGGATTACGTCGTCCAACCCAACAACACCCCCCTCCGCCTCCGCGTCGCCGCCCCCTCCCGCGAAGTCCACAACATCGGCGAATCCATCACCATCGCCATCGACCCCGCAGCGCTCGTGCGCCTCGACGATCCGGAGTGAGGCAGGAAAGGCGAAGGCAAGCGGTTCTTTTTTGAAAAAAAGAACCAAAAAACTTCTTCCCTGTAGGGTGTCAGTGCGCCCTTGCGCACTGCTCCACCTTCTTCCCCCCAACCCTCCACCGTCATCAACTCACGTCCCCCGCCCCTCGTGGCCTTGAGCCGCGAAGCGGATCAAGGCAGGGGGAGGGGGGTCCACGCCGCGAACGCCCAACCCCAATTACCCCAACGCCCAATCACTGTAGCGCGCCAAAAGATTCCGGAGTCTTGGACATACATTTCCGGAGCACTTTTCGCGAATTAAGGCTGCACTAAAGGCGGCTTCAGACACGCCTGGCAACCCTCTTAGAAATAAG
>CAIRBY010000439.1 GCA_903876865.1 uncultured Acidobacteriia bacterium | reverse complement strand
CCGCCTCCCACTCCGTCGAAGTAGCCGAAAGTAGGGCAGGCCTGCCAACCCGCACTCTCCCGGAACTGGCAGGCAAAACTGCCTGCCCTAGCGCGTGGCTTCATGCACTTGTGCGATTGCCGATGCGTGGGCGGATTCCGCAGGTGAGATTCCGTGCGGCCAGAATCTAGGAGCCGCGCTTCATGGTCATTTGCGACCCCCAGCTCCCGTCTTCCGTACCAAACGAGAATTGAATCTGATCGCCCGAGACCTTGCCCGTGTACACCAGCTTATAAGGCGTGCCTTGGTAGTCTGTCATCACCCAGAAGGTCAGCGTCTCCCCCTGCAGCTTGCCATCGTGAATCTCAGTGGAATTCGAAGGCAGCCCTTCCAGCGTCCCCGTCACAGCCGCCCCTTCGCCCTTCAGCGTGAGCACCAGGGGGATGCTGGTGCCGTTAAAGTCGAACGCGCCCTTCCATGTTCCCGCCGCGTCCGCGGCAAACAGCATCGCGCTGAGAAGCGCCAATAATCCAGTGAGCTTCAGAACGTATTTCATGCGTGAATCTCCAGTGAACGGATAGTAACAGGGCTGCCGCACGGATTCAACCCGCACCGGTCCCGCACCAGTCCCGCCCCCAGGTAAGCTCGCGCAACTCCGCCACCTATTGTTGCGAAGCACGCTGTACAATGACGATCATGAACTGGAAGCGCCTGTCGTTTGTGGCTCTGGTGGGCCTGATCGCCTGCGTCCTCTGGCTGGCCTTGAATGAATCGATCCTCGGCACCGGACCCGTCTCGATTGCGATTCAGATTCTCGCCGCACTGCTGATGGTGTGGGCCCGCATCACCTTCGGCCTGCGCAGTTTCCACGCCACCGCCAACCCCACCGCCGGCGGACTCGTGCGCACCGGCCCCTACCGCTACCTCCGCCATCCCATCTACGCCGCCGTACTCTACTTCCTCTGGGCCGGAATCGCCGTGCATCCCTACATTCTGAGCGTGCTCATGGGGCTGATCGCCACCGGGATGACCGCGGTCCGCATCGCCGCCGAAGAGACCCTCCTGCTACCCGTTTACCCCCAATACCGCGAGTATTCCCGCGTCACCAGCCGCGTGATTCCCTTCGTGCTGTAGCACCCCCGGCACTCCTCGCAGCCGTTGCTGGGTTGCACCGTGCGATAGAATGGCGGGAACCCTCCATGACCGGCCGCACGATTGCCCACTACGAGATTCTCGAACAGCTTGGCGAGGGCGGCATGGGCGTGGTCTACAAGGCGCGCGACACACGCCTGAACCGCTTCGTCGCACACATACTGCGGCCCGCCGCTAAGCTGGCCGATGAAGAGCGTTTGCGCCGCTTCACGCAGGAGGCGCGCACCGCAAGCGGCCTCAACCACCCCAACATCATCACCATTCACGATATCTCGAGCGCCGATGGCTTGCCCTACATCGTGATGGAATTCGTGGCCGGCAAGACGCTCGACCAACTCATTCCCCGCAAGGGCATGCGCCTGGCCGAGGTACTCAAGATCGCCGTGCAGATCGCCGAAGCGCTCGCCGCCGCGGCTGCCGCCGGCGTGATTCACCGCGATATCAAGCCCGGCAACGTGATGGTCTCCGAGAGCGGCCACGTCAAAGTGCTGGATTTCGGCCTCGCCAAACTCTCCGAGCGCGCCCTCTCCGCCGAACAGTCCACAGCCACGATTCTGCAGGATGCCGAACGGCCGCACACCCGCGAGGGTACCGTCATCGGCACTGTCTCCTACATGTCGCCCGAACAGGCGGAAGGCAAACCCGTCGATCCGCGCAGCGACATCTTCAGCTTCGGCGCGCTGCTCTACGAAATGGTGACCGGACAACGCGCCTTCCGCGGCGATTCCAGCATGTCCACCATCTCCGCCATTCTGCGCGACGACCCGACGCCCGCCGGTCAGCTCTGCGCCGACGTGCCGCGCGATCTCGATAAGATCATCGCCCGCTGTCTGCGCAAAGATCCCGAACGCCGCTTCCAGACCATGGCCGATGTGCGTGTGTCGCTGCTGGAACTGAAGGAAGAATCGGAATCGGGCAAACTGCCGGCCACCGCGGTCACACCGCCGGCGAAGAGCGGGCGCGGTTGGATTTTCGCCTCCTGCACTCTGCTCCTGATTGCGGCAGCGGCGGTCCTTGTCTTCCGTCAGCGCCAGACGGCAACGGCGCCCGGCCCGGAACCGAAGGTGACGCCCCTCACCAGCTATGCGGGCGCTCAGGGATCGCCTACCTTTTCGCCCGATGGAAACCAGATTGCGTTCTCCTGGAGTGGTGGCTCGGATGTGGCGGCAAGCCACATTTACGCGAAACTGATCGGCACCGAGTCCCCTTTGCAACTCACCTCGGGTACGGATCGCGACATCTCTCCGGCATGGGCGCCGGACGGCCGGTCGATTGCATTCATTCGCTTCGCAGTCGGTTCCCCCTCCATCTATCTGGTCCCACCTCTCGGCGGCAATCCCCGCCGCGTGGCGCAGATTGACTCTCCCGATTTGTCGATTTTCGGCGTGCGATTGAGCTTGACCTGGACCAAGGACGGCAAAAACCTGCTGGTGGCCGGGCGGCTATCCGCAGGGCAGTATCTCCAAATCCTGGTGATTTCTGTCGAAACCGGCCAGATGCGGGCGCTGGCTTTGGGTGGATCCGGCTCAGCCGGCATGGCTGTCCTCTCGCCGGACGAGCGACACCTTGCCTTCAGTAACTCCTCCTCGGACTTCATTTCCGAGTTGATGCTCGCCGATCTCAATGAACATCTCGAAGTAAAGGGCGCACCTCGAAAGCTGAAGACCGACGGCGCAATCAACTACCCCATCGGCTGGACCGCCGATGGGAAAGAGATCCTGATCATCAGCGGCGGCGGCCGGGAGCGCCTCATCCTGCGCATCCCGGCGGATGGCAGTGCGCCGCCGCGCGCCCTGGCGGGGATTAATGACAATGTGTTCACCGCGGCGGTATCCCGACAGGGCGACCGGTTAGCCTACACGCGGATTTTCAGTGACGACAACATCTGGAACGCTCCCTTGAATGGTCCGGGGAGGCTGGGCGCCCCATCGATGTTCCTTGCCTCCACCCGCAGCGATACGGTCCGGCCAAACGCGTACTCTTCCGACGGCCGGCGCCTGGCAATCGAATCCGACCGGTCCGGAAAACGCACCATTTGGACCGCGAATAGCGACGGAACCCAACCGGCGCCCGTACTTCCCGGCGACGCCTTTACCACCGGAAGCCCTGCCTGGTCGCCGGACGGAAGGTGGCTCGCCTTCGATTCGCGGCGCGACGGCAATCCTGAAATCTATGTCATTTCCGCGGATGGCGGACCGGCACGGCGCATCACCAATCACCCCTCCAAGGATCACGTACCCTCCTGGTCGCACGACGGCAAGTCGATCTATTTCAGCAGCGACCGGACCGGCCGTTTCGAGATCTTCAAGGTCCCCTCCGCCGGTGGCGAAACGGTGCAGATCACCCGCAACGGAGGCTGGGGCACCCAGGAATCGGCGGATGGCAAGTATCTCTACTACGCCCGCACGCGCGGTCCCAACGACACTTCGATTGCCGTGCTCCCCGCAGTTTCGCTGCTGCGAATGCCCGCCGAGGGCGGTGAAGAGACGCTGGTGATGGAGGGCGTTCGCGATCGCTCCTGGGCGGTCACCGCCGAGGGAGTCTGGTATCTCTGGGCCGAGAGCCTGCAACGCGGAGAACTGCGCTTCTTCGATTTCAAGACCCGCAAGACAAGTTCGCCCCTCACCATGGCCAAGCCGCTGATCGTCGGCCTCGCCCTGTCGCCCGACGGGACGCACCTGCTCTTCAACCAGCGCGATCAGCAGGGCAGCGAAATTCTTCTGATGGAGAACTTCCGCTAGCGATCACAGCCCCTGCGCAGCCGCAT
>CAIRBY010000438.1 GCA_903876865.1 uncultured Acidobacteriia bacterium | reverse complement strand
CCAGCTTCAATGAGGCCGCGAGCAATTGCTCGCGGAAATGGGTGCGGCAAAGAAGTGGATGAACCTGATTTCCGGCTTCAATGAGGCCGCGAGCAATTGCTCGCGGAAATCCGCGCACCCAACTTTCTTGGGGTTTTCTTTAACTAGCTTCAATGAGGCCGCGAGCAAGTGCTCGCGGAAATGGCCCCGCGCCCTACTACGGCACCTCTGCGCTAGCCGCTTCAATGAGGCCGCGAGCAATTGCTCGCGGAAATCAGACCAACCACCGAGCGCCCGAGGCGCAATACCTGGCTTCAATGAGGCCGCGAGCAATTGCTCGCGGAAATCGGCAAGAAGGCCGCGACGAAGACGACTCCTGCGGCGCTTCAATGAGGCCGCGAGCAATTGCTCGCGGAAATAAAGCACAGCGTTGCGGAACTTGCTACGCCTGTGCAGCTTCAATGAGGCCGCGAGCAATTGCTCGCGGAAATAACTGAAGGTGGGCGATACGGTGTGGGTGTTTGACCAGCTTCAATGAGGCCGCGAGCAATTGCTCGCGGAAATCCAACTACACACCCGCGTCTGCGCTGTCGATCAGCGGGCTTCAATGAGGCCGCGAGCAATTGCTCGCGGAAATCGCCTGGATAGAGTTAGCTTTTTCACCCTTACCGTCTTGCTTCAATGAGGCCGCGAGCAATTGCTCGCGGAAATTCGCGACCTCGGAGAGAAGATCACCGAGCGCGCCATGCTTCAATGAGGCCGCGAGCAATTGCTCGCGGAAATCTCGGCTTCCCACCTCGTTCGTACGTACGTTCAAAACGCTTCAATGAGGCCGCGAGCAATTGCTCGCGGAAATTTCGCATCCTCCGATTCCAGTAACGCAATCGCGTACTGCTTCAATGAGGCCGCGAGCAATTGCTCGCGGAAATATCACTGCTCAACTCCTTGCCGATTCCGTTGTAGCGCTTCAATGAGGCCGCGAGCAATTGCTCGCGGAAATGCACCCAAGAAGACCGATCCCAACGATGTTATTCGGGCTTCAATGAGGCCGCGAGCAATTGCTCGCGGAAATTGCTGCCGCCGAAGCACTGTGGCACGGACCAGATCAGGCTTCAATGAGGCCGCGAGCAATTGCTCGCGGAAATGCGGAATAATTGGGTATACTTGCTCCCATCACACTTCGCTTCAATGAGGCCGCGAGCAATTGCTCGCGGAAATAGTTACTCCATTATCATATTCTGTTTTCAAATACCTGCGAGCCCTCTCGCGAGCGCTCCCCCATTTCCAACCCCGCACATACCTCATCAGCGGCCAAGCACCTCTCCATCCTACTCCAAACAAATGCCTTAATCCCCTGCGAGCGGCCCCCGCAGTTTCTGCCACAACCCGCCGCTCGCAACCCGCTCACCGCGTCGTAAACACCGGGTACTCCGCAATCTCCCCCTCCAGAACCCGCGCCAAAAGCCGAGTCTGAATCTCCAACAGTCGCCGGTAGCTCACCCGATACTCGAACAGCGGATGCGTCACCAACGTGTCCATTCTCATCTCATACGCCCGGAAAAACGCCTTCCGCCCGCTCGCCGTCATCGCCACCGCTCCACCCGCCCGCACAAAATCCCGCGGCGTCACCATCCCCGTATTCACGGCCGTCAACACCGCCGAATCCACAATCAACGCCCGGAATGGCTCCATCAAATCCAATGCGAGCGCCGGACGCCCAAATCGCGGCTGATGGTAAAACCCCACGTACGGGTCAAACCCCACCGCGTAACACGCCACCGTCAAATCCTTCGCCAGCAGACTGTACCCCAGGCTCAACATCGCATTCACCGGATCTCGCGGCGGCCTCCGGTTCCGCCCGTTCATCTCAAACGCCAAGCCCTCCGCCCCCGCCTCTTCGTCCGGCTTCATCATCCCCCAAAACTCCCCGAAGTACATCCGCGCCGCCGCCCCCTCGATCCCCAGCAACTGCTCCAGCGACGCCGCCCCTTCCGCCCGCTCCGCCATCTCTTTCATCCCCGCCAGCACCTTGCGGTCCGGTTCCACATGATTCCGCTGCAACAGCGTCCGCTGATTCCGGATCTTCCCCGCCACCAGCCGCTGCGCAATCTTTCGCGCAAACGGCTCCTGCTCCGATAAACGAAACTGGCTCCGCCGCAGAAATACGTTCTTCGTATTGAATCCCAGCGTGATGCCGTAGAACCACCCGCCCATCGAGAAGTAACAAACCGGCACCTCCGCCGCGCACAATACCTGCACCGCCTGCGTCGTGATCTGAATATTCCCCATCAGATTCACCTGGCAGATCTCCCCAATCCGCACCTCCTGCAGCAACTTGTCCTTCTCCTTCACCTGCAACACCGCGCCGCTCTTGCCTACCCGCACCCCTTGCGTATTCAGATACAGCGGGCGCAGTTCGCTGCGCGCCGTCGTCATGGGGCGCACCGCCCGCTTCACCGGCTTCCTTCGCGGCAGGTCGAACAGCGTGAGTTGCTGCGCCTCCTCCGCCTCTTCCGCCATCACCCGCCAGGTTTCGTCCGGCAGACAGATCCCCACCAGCGAGCAGCCCGGACACTTCGGCGAATCCACCAGCGGTGGCGGTATCTCGCCCATCTCCGCCGCGCCCCATGCCTCCAGAATCAGCGCCTCCGTCTCCGCAATCTCCGCCTCGTCGAACCGCACCCGCACCCGCTGCCCCGTCTTCCGGTAGTAGGCAATCCCTTCTTCGCAACGGTAGCCGTTCTCCCGCAGCACGATTCCCTGCACGCCCAATTGCGCACGGTCGGCCGGCCACAATTCCAGCCCCTCCACCCCCTCCCGCGGATGCCCGTGTTTGTAATCCACCGGCGTCACCACTCCGTCCCGCACCTCCACCAGATCCATCTTCGCGATCACCCGCAACCGCTCACTCGAAAGCGTCACGCTCCGCGAGTGGATGTTCTGCGGCAGTTCCTCCGCCTTCGGCAACTCCGTTGCCTTCGCATCGACGCGGGCATGTTGAATCGCCCCCTCGACCGTATCCACGCTCTCTTCGAACAGCCCCTCCACCCACTCGTAGAAGAACAGCCGCGGACAGTAGGCGTATTCGTTCACCATCCGCGCCGGCAAGTAATCCGGCAACTCCCGCTTCGCTTCCATCTGAATCGGATTCGGTAACGCACCCATCTCGGCACCTCACGCGCCCACTGGTCAGACAATCACTGGTCACACAATCACTGGTCACACAATCACAATCGGTGGTCACACAATAATGCACGGCGCATCGATCGCCGTGTACGGTTTCCCCAAAGCTGCGATCACCCGTTCGCCCCGCCCGTCGGCCGGCCCCAGGTTCACGAACAACACCTGATCTTCGGTATGGTGAATAATCGCCGCCAATTCCGCCCGGCACCGCGCCAGATCCATCGCCGTCAACTGGCATTCAAAAATCGAGTACTGCAAATGATCCCCATACCCCCGCAGCGTCTGAAACACCATCCGCAACCGCTTGTCGTCGCAAATGTCGTAACAAATCAAATAAGATGTCCGCATGGCTACTCCCCTGCGAATTGCCCCAACCCGAAATGGCAGCCATATCCCAGACTGAACGGCGCCGGTACAGGTTCCTCGAACTCCAACCGGAATCCGTATCCCGGCCGCGGCGCTTCGTCCTTGCGATTGCGCCGGAACTCGACCCACTCGAAAAGCCCCGTTGAGCCGGCCAGCAGTTCGATCTTCCTGGGCTCCCGGAGTTTGTGATTCCGGCACTCTCGCCGGATCTCCTCGGCCAGGAACTGCGCGTAATCGCCCCGCCCCTTCCGCCAATGCCGCCCGGAACAGAATGGAGTGGTGCTGACCACAACCCTCGCGCCCGCGCGAATCTCCACTCCCGTCTCTGCCCGCTGCGTCGCCATCACTCGAATCGGGTCTTCCGTCGTTCTTCCGTACAGTTCTGTCATGCGCAACAGCGCCTGCACCTCGTCCGGCCCAAAGCCCCCGGGATCGCGCGTAAAGACCAGAACCCGATCGATCCGCCCCCGCGAGTTGCCCAACGGCAAAATGAACGCATGGCCGTGGTCCTTGCGCGGCGCCCCCTCCGGCGTCTTCCCGCTGAACTTCGCCGATACCTTTCCGGCATCGCCGGCGAGCCGTTTGTGAATGCCCATCAGACGGACTCTCACCTGTTCGGCAACCTCCACCGTCGCCGTCACCAGCGGCAGCACCTTCGCGCTCAAACCCAACATCACCGCTTGGACCCCGGCATGTTTCCTGGGCAGGGTGGCGACCCTGGTCAGCACCGCGTTTGCGGGCCGCACGTATGCCACCATCCGCATCGCCGGCGGCAGGCTCCGCCGGTCCTTTTGTAGTTGCGCGGTCGAATACGCCAGGGCCTCTAGCCACGCCAACTTCTCCGTGTATGCTCCTGCTGGAACCGGACATGCCACCGCCAGCAAGTCACCAGCCTGAGCGCCATCCAGCATCGGCTCGCACCGGATTCCCCCTTCGAGCGCACCTTCATACAGGCTTGCGTTGATCCACGATTCCGATCGGCCCATGTAGTTCAGCGACCCAAGCAGCCGCTCCAGCAACTCCCGTTGCTCCCCCCCGAGTAGGAGTTGCGGCCACGTCACGAAAAGCGATGCCTCTGGAGCCACCGCCACAAACGCGTCGAAGATGAGGCTCTTCTCCGTGGGGTCGAACGTGTTGCTGTTCAAATAGCTGCGTGTGTGGGACGCCGTCGCAACGGGCAGCCGGTATGCGGGAGGCTCTGCCGCCAACGCACGCAGCAGGTCCTCCATCGCCGCGGCCGGCACGTCTCGGAACTTGCGCTGCCAGGCATCGTAAAGAGCCCGCACCAGCCGGTAAGGTGAAGGCGGCCACTCTACCGCGCCTTCATTCACGTGCCGGCCCCACGGCGTGGCATGAAAGCGGTGGGACGGGAACTTCAGCTCGATGGTGGTCACATCGATTCTCCGCCGGTCTCGCTCTCGCCCTTCTTGCCCTTCACGATCTTCACGGGCGTGACCAACTCCGTCACCGGAACCTCGGCGAACAAAGCCTTGCATTCTCCAATCGCCGCCTGCACGCCGCTCAACAGCGCCGCTTCGTCGGGAATCGCGAATCCAGTCGGCGCAGTCGCACCGATGTCGCCCACCAGTTTCAAGTCGCACGCCGTGCGCAACCGCAACTGCCCGTCCACAAAACGCCGGATCTTGAGCAGCGCCAACCCGACCAGCAACCGGTACGCTTCCGAAGGCAGACCGTACCCCCGAATCAGAGCCAGATCGATATTGAAGTACGCGCGAATCTTTTCCGCCGTAAACTCCACCCGGCTGTACGGCACGTTGCTGTAGACGCCCTTTTCGCCGGCGTCCGCCTCCGCCGCCTGTAGTTCGCCCTTGGGGTCCACCGGGCTATTCTTCACGCCGCCCGAGATTGCCTTCCGCACGTCCTCCGCTTCAATGAAACCCGTCACCGCACGCGGTGCGCGCACCCGCCCTCCCTCCAGCAGCGAAAGGAACACCCCGTGCAACAAGCTGTTCGGATCGTACTTGAACAGCGTCGCGTAGATCGCCTTCCAGTCCAGAGGACGCTTCGGATTGTACTTCATCTCCGTCGCCAACTTGTCCTTGAATGCCTTGTTGTGCAGGAAGTAAGGCGACCCGATCCGGTGCGCCTCAATCAGCGAACTGGTGCGCACCGGTTCGCCCGCTCCACTCAGCGTCGCCACCACATAAGGAAGCCCCTTTAGTTCCGGCGCCAGATCCGGACCGTCTCCGTCCAGACCCGTCTTCTCCAGGCGGTTCGCCACGCTCTGTGCGCTCTCCACCAGTAGCATCTCTTTCTTGTCCGGCCTCGTATACTGCGCCGCGCCCAAGTCGGCGAAGCCTGTCGGCTGAAAGCGGTCCCCCTGAGCGGGAGTAAGTTCCGCTTCCAGAAGAATCCTCGGTGCGTTCTCAATCTTCGTCCATTCGATCATTTCATTTCTCCTGTTTGGTTCCGAAATACTCTCTCATCGCGGCGCCATACGGCACGGGAATCAGTAGAGCCGCCGCCAGCCTCATACCATCCAATCCCCCGGGGTCTTGCATCTCCCCGCCCAACATCCCCGCGTTCTGCAAACGCCTCCCGCCCGCCCTGACCGCCTGTCCAACGTCGCCGGCCGTCAGCGCCGCCAGCACTCCCATATCTGCCATCAGATACTTCCTGCCCTCCGGCGTCTCCACCTGCTCCCCATGGAACAGGTGCTTGAGCAGTGCGTACACCGGCCACACCCCGGCTTCCCCCCATCCCGGCCGTTCCCCCGAATCGTCCTTCCGCCAGTTGACCAGCGTGAACGCGAAGAGCAGATCTTCGATCCGTTCGTCGTCCACCGCGCCTTCCACAAAACTCGTGGCATCGGCCAACTGAGCCCGATACGCCGATCCGAGCGGATTGCGCTTCAGCCCTCTCTGCTCCATGATGCGTACCCGCCGCTCCAGCGTTCTTGCCATGCGCTCTGCCAGAGTCGCTCCCGTCCAGGTGAAATCACGGTTCGCCCGATGCAGGTGAGCCGCCATGCCAGGCGCCTCTCGATCCCAAATTCCGGCCAGCGACGCTGCGATCCGCGCTTCCGCCGAACCCGTTTCGCCGCCGAGCCGGCTCACCCAAACCCGATCCAAGCCCGCCGGAATGCGCACCTCCTTGTCTCTCTCCGTCAGCAGAATCCGGCGGTAAAGCCTCCCTAAACTCGCCGCCAGATCCTCTAGTGCGCCTCCCTCCCCGCGAAGCAAGACGTTGTACATCGCTTCGTCCACCTGCCGCCGTAAACTCGAAACCTCAGCGGATTGTGACTTCGTCTGCCCGTCGATCGCGTCCAGAATTTCGTTCAACTGCCGCACCAGGTCGCTCTCGGATCGATCCTTGACCTCAAACCGCCCCACAGGTAACGCTACATAGCTATCCCCACGCCGCTTCAACAGGCTGTACCGCATGAAACCGGCAATGCCCCGATCCACACCCAGCATGCAAGCCGCTTCCGCAAATTCCAATCCGTTCTGCGCCGGCCGCCCGTCCACCGCCGCCCGCCCCTCCCGCAACAACACCTTCAACTCCCCGTAACTCGCCCGCTGCGTCCAAATCGGCGCCCAGATCTCCGCCCGCGCCGAACCCTCGTCCTTCGCCGCCGCCGACCCGTAACCCACTGGAGTTGCCTTCACCGTGAAAGGACTACACAGGAAGGACCGGAACGCGATCCCCTGCCGCCGGTACAGCCCCGCCGCCCACGCCACCGCGCCCTCCAAAGTCAGCACGAAGTTCCAGGGATTGGTCGGAATATCCGCCGTCTCCACTCCCTGCCCTTGATTGAATCCCCCCGCCCGCCCGGGATCGTACTGCCCCACTGCGCCCGGCTGAAGGCCCACCGTCGCCGTTCCAAAAAGCGCATTCCTCAACAGTCCTTCCATAGGCAGCTTGCCGTCCGGCGCAATCAACAACTCGGCTACGTACTCCATGAAGTTGTTGGTGTAATCCAGGCGACCTTCATTCCCGCCCGTGCCCAGTATCGGGGCGAACGTTCGCTCATCTGATGCAGAAATCCCAACCGCCGCGTCCAGCCACTCAACGCATCCGTCCGGCAGCCTGTTCCGGCAAGTTAGCTGAATCGCCTTCCGCCGGTCGTCCTCTTCCGCTTTGGAAGCTGCTTTCTCTTGCCCCACCCCCGGGATCGCCTTTGAACGTGCAATTGCATCCCGATATTCCGCGAAACGTCCACCGTGCGACTCCGCAATAGCCTCCACCCCTACCTTCCGGTCCTTAGGATAGAAGCCGCTCCCACCGTTCCACGGCGAGAGAATCGGAGTCGGCGCGTACTGCTCCAAAAAGAACGCCACCAGCCCCGCTTCATCCAACTCCGTTTCCAGATAGAAGCACTCCCGATCCCACCATCCCCGCGCCGAACGGTCTGCCTGTTCCGACACCAGGCGCAGCACGGACAGTGCCTTCAAATAGCTGCCGAGCGGCTCCAGGGTGCAGCCCCCCAACCGAATCGCGTTCATACGCCCGCCTCCTCTGCCGCATTCGCACTCGCAGCCTCGTCCGCCACTCTGAGTAGCATTTCCAGATATGCCAGCCGGAATGGCCCTAACCCATCCCGCAACCGCAGCACCCGCTCCGTCCAGGAGTCCGTGCCGGAGTTCACCGCCCCCAACTTCACCGTCGCCAGCGTAACCGCCGTTTCCGGCAACTCCACTCCGCCGCCCAACCTGCACCCCAGCAGCGTGTCACCCTCTTCGATCCCGCGCACCCGTTCTCTGCCCGCAATTCGTTCTCCGGGCATCGATCGCACCACCACTCGGATCCGTCCATGGTGAGCCGCCACCACATACGCCGCCAAATCGCTCTCGCCCGCCCCGATCATTGCCAGCGCGCTCGCCAACTCATGCCGGAAGTAGGGCACGGAATGCCGACCGTTGCCCTCGGATTTCGCCAGTAGCTCACCATAGGGCGGGGCCGATCCTTGCAGCGTCTGCTGCATCACCCGGTGCGCCTTCCCCCAATCGTGGAACCTCGCCGCCATTTGGAGTTCCCCTCGATACCCTTCGAGCCCCAAACCAGGTAACCCTTCCAGCAGCCGCACCATCTCCCCGCAGACCATCTCCGTATGCGCTTCCAACGTCTGCCGGTACATCACGTAGCTCCGCCGGTCGTCGTCGTTCTTTTCGTTCTCCGCGCCGGCCGTAACCACGGGGGGTACCGCCGCTTTACTGTCCGCCATCCAGCCGCAATCCGGCGTGTACTTCCCCTCCGAAACATGAAGCAGTAGAGTCATTCCCGGATAGATCGTCTCGGGACGAGCCCACTTGCCCTCGGCTGCATTCCAAGCCCAGGCCTTCACGGATTTCAACGGCAGGTCCCAAATCGGAGCCGGACAAAGCTCGCCATCGTCAGGTTCTGCCATGTTTTCCGGCGGCGTGTCGCCTGCCCAATCTCGCCAATACACGTACGCGTCCTTCTCTGGATCGCTACGTACAAAACGCGAGATGTCGATCTCGTTCCCGCCCAAATCCGAACTGGTATCGAACAAGTCCAGCAAGTCCGCCCGGCGCAACACGTGCTTCCACGGAGTGCGTGTCTCCACCAATTTCGGAAGGTCCGCCGGAGCCGCGGAGCCCACTCTTGCCAGTTCTCTTCCCGCAGCCACCACCTCTACCGGATCATAAGGCAGGTACACCTTCTCCATATCCTTCTCACTGAGTTCAGCCACATCCGCTAGAGCCTTGGCCTTTGTCTGCAACGGACGGTCTACCCAGTAAATCCTGCACCCACCCCTTTCTCCCTTCCGGTTTACCCGTCCAAAGCGCTGCACCATGCTGGCATACGGAGCCAGATCGCTCACCATCAAACTCGCATCGATATCGATTCCCGCCTCGATCACCTGCGTCGCCACCACAATCCGCCCTTCCGCCGGTATGCTTCCCAACGCCGCCTCCAGATGCTCACTGCGGTCCGCCGCGCGGAATCGGGAATGCAGCAGCCTCACGTCCGCACCGGTCTTGCCCCCAAGCGCGCCGCGAATTTCCACCGCGCGCCGAACCGTATTCGCGATCACCAGCGTGAGCGTTCCTGCCGCATGTTCGGAAGCCACAAATTCCGCCACCCCGTTCGGCAACCTGCAACCAGCGGGCGCGCGTTCCAACCTCTTCTCCGCACGGACTCGCATCCGGATGAGTTCGTTCTGCAAATCCTCGCCCTCCGGTTGGATCACTACCACCGCCCCGCCGTCGAAATCCACCGTCTCCATCCACGTTGAGTCGATCGTCGCCGAAACCCAGCACGAGGGCGTCACCCCAAACACTCCACATTTCTCGCGAAATGCGGCTAGCTGCGTCGAAGTGGCGAGCCCGTCGCCCAGCAACTGCACTTCATCCATCACCCAATAACAATCGTTGTTCAGCATCGCGAAATCGATCGGCCAGCGAAATGGATTTCGCGCATACCCACGGTTGAGCGCGCGGCTCAGTAGAATATCCTGCGTACCCACCAGTACGGCGGGTTCCTCCGGGCGGAGTTTCGCGTCGTTGTCGTCACTCCCACCCATCAGCCGATAAACCCTGATCGGTGCCATCAACCCGGCATCTACCAGTCTCTGGATGAGGCCCTCGGCTACCTTCGCAACCTGCTCCGTCAAAGCACGCCCCGGCAGACACCACACCAATCGGCGTGGAGTCGTCGCGGGTTCGGTCACGCACCGATGCAACCACGCCACCAGCACCGTGTCCGTCTTGCCGAGCCCTGTCGGAGCCTTGAGCATCGTCGTACTTGCATCCGACTCCCGCATCCGCTCCTGAAAACGAAACGGTGTGTTGCCGGTGGCAATAGAAAAGAATTCGTTATAGTTCATGCCTGCCCCTTATCTGTAAAGCGCTGCGCTTGGAAGGACCAGAAGCACCCTCGCCGGCAAACTTTGCGGCGAGGGCGCACACTTGGCAATCGTTATGGCGGCTCCATCGGCAACTCCCACAAATGCCAGACGTTGTGAAGCCGGGAGAGTAGCCCACACCTCATCTGGTTTGGAATTAGGCCAGGAGTGGCAGACCACCTTACCAGCCTTTCCTGATTGCTACTCTCTTGTATCACGTTGCTTGTGGAAGACAT
>CAIRBY010000437.1 GCA_903876865.1 uncultured Acidobacteriia bacterium | reverse complement strand
GCCGTACTTGCGGCAGGTGGGCCAGTCCTTTTCATCCACCAGATCGATGGCGGAGAGGCCGATTTCGGCGGCCTGGCGGCAGAGATCGTCCATCGCGATCTTGGAGTAGCACCAGCGCGCGGCGGACTGCTTGAGGCGTCCCGCGGGCGCGGCCTGGGCGCGGGGCGCGAGCGGGGCGAGGGAGAGGCCGGCGGCCATCTGCAGGGCGGATCTTCTGGTCAAGCTGGGCATAGCGCCGCCTATCGTATCATGCGGCAAATGGGCGGAGGGAGCGTGCGATCATGAGACGTGAACGCACTTTTATTGAAAGAGTACATGCACCTGGAAATGGTGGAGATGCCCGTGCCCACAATCGGGGCGGACGATGTGCTGGTAAAGGTCCGCGCCTGCGGAATCTGCGGGAGCGACGTACACGGGCTGGATGGAAAAACCGGCCGCCGCATTCCGCCCCTGGTGATGGGGCACGAGGCGGCGGGCGAAGTGGTGGAGACGGGGGCGAACGTCCACGATCTCCAGCCTGGCGACCGGGTGACGTTCGATTCCACGGTCTATTGCGGCCACTGCTTTTTCTGCGCGCGCGGCGAGATCAACCTGTGCGACAACCGCGAGGTGCTGGGAGTTTCGCCGGGACCGTATCGCCGCCATGGAGCCTTCGCGGAGTTCGTCTCCGTGCCGCGGCGCATCATGTACCGGCTGCCGGATAACCTGACCTACGAACAGGCGGCGCTGATCGAAGCGGTCTCCGTGGCCGTGCACGCGGTCAGCATCACGCCGGTGCGCTTGGGAGATACCGCGGTGGTGGTGGGCAGCGGGATGATCGGACTCCTCACAATGCAGGCGGCGCGCGCGGCGGGCTGCAGCCGGGTGATCGCGGTGGATACGGACGAGGGGCGGCTGAAACTGGCGCTGGGCAGCGGGGCGACCGATACGGTGGCAGCCGCGGGCGCGGTGGAGAAGATCCTGGAACTGACCGGCGGACGCGGCGCGGATGTGGCCCTCGAATGCGTGGGCGCGACCGAGCCGGTTCACACCGCCATCGCGAGCGTGCGCAAAGGCGGTGCGGTGACGCTGGTGGGCAATGTGTCTCCGAAGATCGAGTTGCCGCTGCAATCGGTGGTGTCCCGGCAGATCCGCCTGCAGGGCTCCTGCGCATCGAATGGCGAGTATCCCGTGTGCATCGAGATGATGTCGCGCGGCGCCATTCAGGTGGACGCGCTGATCAGCGCGGTGGCGCCGCTCGAAGAGGGCGCGGCATGGTTCGACCGGCTCTACCGGCACGAGCCGAATCTGATGAAGGTGATTCTGCGGCCCTAGCGGAGAAGGGCAGCGTACAGCTCACGTCCACAGCTGATTGGAAGCGTGAAGCGTTCGGCGGAATGAGCGAACTATAGCCTGGCAGGCGTGAGGTTGGCAGGCGTGAGGTTGGCAGGCGAACCGCCTGCCCCACCAAAGCAGGCCGGCGACCCGGTGTTGGTGGCGCAGGCGGTTTCGCCTGCGGGCTTCACAGTGCTGCCACTTTCCTCCAGGCACGCTACCACTACTAACTAAAGATGGCTGTTTGACGGGCGCGCCAATTCCTATACTCGGGGAGTGATTTGGGCAATTGTTGGCGTGGTCGTGAGCTTCTTCCTCTACCGCGTCTTTGGCGATCCGGCGCGGAGCGCCAAAGCGCTGTGGTTCTCTTCGATGCGGGCCTACGGCCGGAAACGCTGGCGGATCGCGGCCGAGTTCTGCCACGAGGGTTTGGCGAATGCGGCCAAGCTCAAGGAGCCTTTGCGTTCCCGGTTGGAGGCTCCGCTCGAAATCCAACTCGCGCGCGTCCTGCATCGCCAGGGGAAGTTGGCGCAGGCGGAAGAGTCTCTCGCGCGCGGATTGGCAAAGGCCCAAAACCTGTTCGCCGCAAATTCCGAAATGCTGCTGGCGGCGGAACTTCTGTGGGGCGACCTGTGCAGCGATTCGGCGCGCCACACCGAGGCCGAGGCGCACTACCGCAAGGCGGTGGAAGGCGACGAAGCGGCCGCTAATCTGCCCGGCACCATCTTCGACCTCCAGCGCCTCACCGATTGCCTGATGCGCCAGGGACGGATGCGGGAGGCGGAGCAGGTGTGCCTGCAAGCGATCGGCGCGGAGCTTCGCCAGACACGCCAGCTCGCTGCGCGGCAGGGCAGGGACCTGGACAACAGCGTGATCACCGCGATCAGCCAGCCGAAGCTCCATTTCTGCCGCGAACAGTATGACGAAGCGGCCGGAATCCTTCGCGCCCAGGTGGAGAATTGGAAGACAGCGCCGCACCGTCCCGATAACATCGACATCGGAGAGATGCTCATATTCCTGGCGCTCTCGGAAACGCGCGCCGGCCAGCTCGAAACAGCCGCCGCGACCTACGAACAAGCCGCGGCGCAGTTCGAATCGGACTGGTGTGCGGGACATCCGAAAGCCATCGCCGCGCGCGCGGCGAAGGCGGCGTTGGAGCTGCCGGCCCCCGTGCAGGCTTAGTTTTTCGGCGGAAAATACCAAGCCCAGTGCGTGCGCCCGATCCGGTACTGCACAGGGTAGCGGCCGGTCCAGCCGGGGTGGTTGTAGACTTTCAGGCCGCTGAGGCTGACCACGTTCCAGCCGGGGGCCGGGTTGTACCAGTCGCTGAAGGTCACTTTGGGGAAGGCGTGGCCGCCCTTGAGGTACTCCACGTTGTAGGGCGTGAAGGTGACTTCCTGCGCGCCGTGCCGGTTGAGGAAATCGGCGACGCGGTGCATGTCCTGCCCCCAATCGAGATCGGATTCGGCGACGAAGTGTTCGGGGCGGCCGCGCGTGAGTTCGTTGGTGTAAGAGAGCAGGTCGGGATGGGCGAGCACGCCGGAAACGGCCTGCCAGCCGAGGAACCCAAGCAGAAGAGCGGTGCGCGCGGGAGTCCAGACCTTGGTTGAGGCGAGGGCGCAGCCCGCGATCACGGCGAGTCCCACGTAGACCGGCATCACGTGGCGAACGCCCAGGTTGATGCGGCTGCTCATGGCGATGGCGAGAATCACGGCGCAGTAGCCGAGCGGCGCGGCGAGGCGCAGATGCTTGCGCCAGGCGATCGCGAACGATGCGGCGAGCAGCAGCAGCATGGCGAGCGGCGTCTTAACCGCGAGCGTGACGGGGAAGAAATACCAGACGCCAAAGTGGTGCCGCTCTCCCAGAATGTAAGAGGCGTGGCCGTTGCTGTTGTGCTGCCGGATCATGTCGAGGCCGTCGAAGAAGCGCGGCGCGGGCAGGCTGAGATGGTAGTACTCCAGCGGCCCGTACGCGAAGCGGAAGCCGGCCCAGATCACGAAGCAGGCGAGCGCCGCGGCGGCGAGCGCGCGCGGCCAGTGCAGGCGGGCGAACTGCAGTGTGGCGCCGAGGCCGGGCCAGCGGAACAGGTACATCGCGACCCACACGGCAGGCAGGAAGACCACCAGCGAATACTTGGCGATCATGCCGAAGCCCACGGCGAGGCCCAGCAGCAGCGTGCGCAGCCGGTCGGGACGCTCCACCCAGAGCAGCGCGGCGTAGGCTCCCGCGCCGGTGAAGGCGGTGGCGGCCATATCCGTGGTGACGAGACCGGCATGGGCGAGCACGGGCGGGATGGTGGTGAAGAGAAACGTGGCGATCAATCCGGCGAGCGGCCCGCCGCTGTGATTGGCCCACAGGAAGACGACGACGCAGCCGAGCAGGAAGAGCGGGAGCAGGCCGAGGCGCGAAAGCGCGAGCATGCGGTCATAGTGCGCGCCCTTGCCGAGCACGGCCATGCCATCCATCAGCGTGTTGCCGGTGGGGGTCCAGTGTTCGCCGGCGAGCCAGGGGCCGAGCGCGGAGAGCGCGCGGGCCAGCGGCGGATGGGAGGCGTCGCCGGTGATGGTGCCATGGTCGAGCCACTCCATGCCCGCACCCAGGTGGATGGGTTCGTCCACCGTATGGCTGAGCACGGTGTAGGTCGAGACGATGCGTATGGCGCCGATCAGAGTCAGGATCGCGGCCAGCAGCGCGCAGCGGCGGAGCGTAAAAAATGGGGCGCGCTCAGCGGACAACGTGTCTGACCTGCGCCAGCCGCATGGCGTTCTCCATCAGTTTGAGCCCGTGATCGTCCGTGGCGGTGAGGATGCTCTCGGGGTGGAACTGCACAGCCTCGATCGGGAGTTCGCGATGGCGCACGCCCATGATGACGCCATCTTCCGTCTCCGCGGTGATTTCCAGGCAGTCCGGCAGGCACTCGCGGCGCGCGAAGAGCGAGTGATAGCGGCCCACGATGAACTCCGCGGGCAGCCCTTCAAACACGCCGATTCCGCGATTGCGGACCACAGACGGCTTGCCGTGCATGGGGTAATCCAGCACGCCGAGTTCGCCGCCGAATGCCTCCACAATGCCTTGCAGTCCGAGGCAGACGCCGAACACCGGAACGCCGAGGCGGACCGCCGTTTTCACCAGTTCCGGCACGCCGAATTCCTCGGGGCGTCCCGGTCCGGGCGAGATCAGAATCAGGTTGGGCGCAACCTGTTCGATGAGTTCGGCGGGGAAGCCTGCGCGATAGGTGACCACTTCCGCGCCCGTCTGGCGCGCGTAGTTGGCGAGGGTGTGGATGAAGCAATCGTCGTTATCGACCAGCAGCAGGCGCGAGCCGGCGCCAGAGGTTTCGCGCTCCACGGATGCGGCCGCGGCGAGCGCCTCGGGGGTGCCGAGGGTGCGGAAGAAGCCGGTGGCCTTGAGGCGGGTTTCGCGCTCTTCCATCACCGGAACGGAATCGTAAAGCAGGGTCGCGCCCACGGGGTAGCTGGCCATGCCGTCGCGCAGGTACGTAGTGCGGATGAGGATGCCGGTGTTGATATCCCCGTTGAGCGTGAGCATCCCCACGGCCCCGCCATACCAGCCGCGCGCGTTCTTCTCCAGCCCTTCCACCGTCTGCGCCGCCGCCTTCTTGGGCGCGCCGATCACGGTCACGGCCCACATGTGGCTGAGGAACGCATCCAGCGAATCGAAGCCCTCTTTGAGGAAGCCCTCCACGTGGTCCACCGTGTGAAATACGCCCGCGTAGCTTTCGATCAGCCGGCGGCCGATCACCTTGACGGTGCCCGGCTCGCAGACGCGCGATTTGTCGTTGCGGTCCACGTCCGTGCACATCGTGAGTTCGCTTTCCTCCTTGGTGCTGACCAGGAGGGCGCGGATATTGTCGGCGTCCTGGAGCGGGTCGCCGGTGCGCTGCGCGGTGCCGGAGATCGGGCACGTCTCCACCCGCGCGCCTTCCACCCGCACGAACATCTCCGGTGAGGCGCCCACCAGTTGCTCTTCGCCGAACTGCATCAGGAATTCGTACGGGCTCGGGCTCGCGGTCTGAACGCGGCGGAACAGGTCGCTGGCCTTGCCGCTGTAAGGCGTGCGGAAGGTCTGGCGCAGCACCACTTCGTAGTAATCGCCGCGGCGCATACCTTCGCGGACGGTCTCCACGTTCGCCATGTACTCTTCGGGCGTGTGGTCGCTGGTGATGGGCGCGGCGGGCAGCGGCTTGGCGCGCGCGACCAGCTCGCCATCGCGCGGCAGGCCCACCGTGGAAGCCTCTTCGCGCTGGAAATCGTAGCGGTATCGCTCCACCTGCTCCTTCTTGCGATCCATCAGCCAGATGTCGTCGCAAAGGAAGAGGTGAAGATCCTTGTGGCCGTTGCGGGCCAGCTTCTTTTCGATTGGCTCGAACTGAAACAGCAGGTCGTAGCCGAAGGCTCCGGCGAAACCGAGGCGCGAATCCTCTTCGCCGCGGAACTCTTCAATGAAACTGCGCAGAATCGAAAATGCCGAGGGCTGCTTGCTGCGTTCCTCCTCGGAAAACAGCACCGGCAGGGGCTTTAACCTGCCCGCGAGCAGGTCGCCTTCGAAGCCGAACTCGTCCCAGTGAGGGTGGGCTGCAAGCACGGGGTGGAACATCCGCAGAATCTGGACGCCGCGCGCGTTGAGGGGGCGGAATTCAACGCGGCGATCCCAGGCGACGACTTCGAGCGGCGGACAGGTGGACGCGATATCCCAGCGTGAGTACCTGCCGGGATACTCGTATCCCGAGGATAGGTAGACTCCACGGTGACGATCCAGGTCGCGCAGCAGGTGGTGCAGTCCCTTACGGAAGTTGCTTTTGGAAACGGTGCGGGTGACCTGAATCCCGTGGGGAGTGGTATAGCGGT
>CAIRBY010000436.1 GCA_903876865.1 uncultured Acidobacteriia bacterium | reverse complement strand
GCTTGGCGGCTTGGCGTGATACTTGACTTTCTTCGCCTCAGGAAAAGCGGGTCACGCAAAGGCGCGGAGATGCAAAGAAAGGCAAGGCGCCTGCGGACTGTTTCCGGTTTTGATTTGCTTGGCGGCTTGGCGTGATACTTGACGTTCTTCGTCCCGGGCAAAAGCGCGTCACGCAAAGGCGCGGAGATGCAAAGAAAGGCAAGGCGCCTGCGGACTTGGTCGAGTCTTTCTTCGCGTGGCTACTTGGCGCTTAGCTCCAGCTCTTCTTTAGCCTTGGCAGCATTGTCAGCACGGAGCCGACCAACAACAACGAGAGGAAGAGCGCGCCGGTATTGCCTTGGTGCAGATCGGTTGCTACCAGCCGGTAGCCGCCCAGCAGTAGTGCCGGGTAGACCAGCCGGGAGAGTTCGGGACGGTCCAGGTGCGTGCTTGCCCAGGCGAGCAGGAGCGAGAGTCCGGCGAGCACACCGGTTCGCATGGTGGCGCAGTAGGCGTGGCTGGCGGCGGGGCCGAACACAATGTGGTAACCACCCGTCAGCATTCCCGCAACGATTCCAGCCACGAGCCAAACGAAGCTCGCGGCAATCGCGATGCGGAACGCCTGCCGGATTTTCGAAGGTGTTCCCGGTATGCGGAAGCGCGCCGCCAGAGCGAACGCAACTGTCGCGGTAGCGAGGCCGCTCCAGAGCGCCACCGGATGTTCACTGGGCCAGAGCGCCGAGCCCAGCAGCAGATCCGTCGCCTCTCGCAGCGCGCCGGAACTGGCCAGCGCCACGATCAGGTAGATGCCTCCATGCAGATGCAGCGTGAGGCGCACGAACCATCCGCCCAGGCAGATACCGGTGATGGCGAGCACGCTCCAGACGGCCGCAGCCATGGTGCCGGAGAGCAGAATGCGAGTACCCGCGAGCGTCAGCAGGATGGCGAAGGTCGAGTAGGTATAGAAGTTCCGGCTGGGCGTGTCTTCCCGGTCCAGCAGAGCGAAAGAGACCAGGTAGCAGGCGGCCGCGCATACCAGCACAAAGACCGCCATGCCCGGCGCCATAGTGAAGCCGCCGCTGAAACTCACGGCGAAGGCCAGCGCGCACTGCGCGGTTTCAAAGGTGGTGAATGAGAAGCCGCGCAGGAGGGTGCGAATGATGGTGCTGCAAAGATAGATCGCCAGCAGCGTGACCTGCGCCGCGAGCAGCCACTCGTGCGGAATGGGTGCATAGCTTGGCGGCAGGCCGTGCGGATTCGTCACCAGCCAGGTGGCGAGGAGCACGGAGAGGTCCGCGGCGGTGGCGCCGAGCCAGCGCTCGCTCAACCAGTGTTGCAGGCAGGCGGAGGCTTCGATGGCGGCGGCGACGGCGAGGAAGAGGAAGGTGAAGGGCAGAACGTCGTGCGTGGCCAACAGGAGCGCGGCGGCAGTTCCCAGCGCGGCCACGGTGGCGAACGTGGAGACGATCAGCAGGCTCTTGCGCCAGGAGATTGCCATACCGAAGACGGCGAAGACCAGCAGGACGCTCGCCGCCGTCCAGGGGCGGATCGCCTGAAAACGGGTGGTGGCTTCAAACAGCAGAGGGCAGAGCACCAGCACCGCGGTGAGGCTTGCCAGCGCCGTCTTCACCCGCTCGGTAGCGGGGGTGCGCGCGGCCCAGAACAGCCACGCCAGGGCATAGACGATGCCCGCGCCCACACCAGCCTGCACAGAGAGCGTGCCGGATTCCGTGAGCGCGCGTAACAGATAGGCGCCGGCCAGACCGAGCAGCGACCTGCCGATCACCGGTAGCATGCCCGGCATTTCCGCCAGCGGATGCTCGGCCGGGGCTTCCGGCAACTCCGCCGGCAGCGCCTCCTGGGCGTTCACGCCGGCGAGCTGCTCGAGATATGCAACGCGCTGGGGTGAGTTCGCGAACCTCACGCTCCAGCGCTTCCCACTCCGGTTGCGGCATGGCAACCTACCTCCTCAGGCTTGATGATGCGCCTTACCCTGATCCCAAGGCGGAAGAATCTTGACCAGTGCGAGGAAGATCACAAACGGCAGGATCATGAGCACAATCGCCATG
>CAIRBY010000435.1 GCA_903876865.1 uncultured Acidobacteriia bacterium | reverse complement strand
TGTATGTGGGCAGCGAATTGGGTTTGAACGTCTCCTTCAGCGGCGGCAACCAATGGGTGCGGATGCACCTGAAGAATCTGCCGACGGTGGCGGTGCGCGAGATCGTGATCCACCCGCGCGACAACGATATGATTCTGGCGACGCACGGACGCAGCCTGTGGATCCTCGACGACGTGAGCCCGCTGCAGCAGGTGAACGAACAGGTGTTGAACGAGAGCGCGTATCTGTTCGGACTGCGCACGGCGTTGCGCTTCGATGGCGGCGGCGGACGCGGCGGGGGCGGCATCGGCATGGGAGGCAATAAGCCCTTCGCCGGGCCGAATCCGGCGTATGGCGCGGCGATTACCTATTACACGAAGGAGCGCGGTCCGGCCAAGGTGGAGATTCTGGATGCGGCCGGAAAGCTGGTCCGCGATCTCGGTCCGCTGCCACAGGAGGCGGGACTGAATCGCGTGATGTGGGACCTGCGGTATCAGGGTCCGCACGCGCGCAGCGTGGCCGATGCGGCGGGCGACGACAGCGGCTTCCGCTTCCCTGCGCGCGGTCCGCAGGTGCTGCCGGGCAAGTACACCGTGCGGCTCACGGCGGGAGGTAAGACCCTCACGCGCGAACTCGAGGTGAAGCTCGACCCCACCATCACGGTCAGCGAACCGGAACTGCGCTCGCAACTCGACGTGAATCTGAAACTACGCGATATGCAGTCTTCGGTAAACGACGCGCTGAAATCGATCGATGCCTTCAAGGGCGAAATCGAAAGCTCGCAGAAGACGGTGCGCTCGCTCGATCCGCAGGCGGCGCGTGTGCTGGTGGCGCTGCTCGATGAGCGCATGCAGCAGTTGGGCAGCATGGAACTCAAGCTGGCCCGGCCCGCGGACATCCCTGGCTACAGCATGGGGCCGCGGCTGGTGGACCGGTTGGGGCAGTTGCTCAACGGAATCGACCGCGTGCTGGCCGCGCCGACGCAATACCAGGTAGAGCACTTCAACGAATTGAAAGCGGAGTTCCTGAAGGATATGGGCGACGTGAACCATTTCGTGGAGAAGCAGATTCCCGAGATCAACGACCTGCTGAAGAAGAACAACGCAGGCGCGGTGATGCAGGGCAAGCCGGTCGAAATTCCCGCATCGGTGAAGTAAGTCCAAAGGCCCTAGGGAGGCGGTTGCGGCCGCCTCCAGGCCTCATCCCGGTCCCCTCCCGCAGATTCCCGCCAACGCGCTTCCCCGGTCCCTGTAGTTCGCTACACTAATGCTTCCGGAGGTTCGTCGTATGAAGCTTTCTCTCGCCTGTGGCCTTTTGGCCGCCGCGGCATCGAGTGCATTTGGCGCCATTCACCTGGTGCAGAAGCCCGCCATGAATAAGACGGAGATCGTCTTTTCCTACGCGGGGGATTTGTGGCGCGCAGATCGCGCGGGCGGTACGGCGACGCGCCTGACTTCCTCGGCCGGGTTTGAGACCGAAGCGGCGTTCTCGCCGGATGGCAAAACGCTGGCGTTTACGGGTGAATACGATGGCAACGTGGACGTGTTCACGGTCCCGGTTACCGGCGGCGTTCCCCAGCGCGTTACCTATCACCCGGATGCGGACCGCGTGGCGGGCTGGAGCCCCGATGGCGCGCGCATTCTGTTCCGCTCCAATCGGCTCAGCCATTCTCGCTACACGCAACTCTTCACTGCGCCAGCCGCGGGCGGACCGGCGGACGTGCTGCCGCTTCCCATGGGCTGCATGGGTTCGTATTCGCCGGATGGCAAGCGCATGGTCTATGCGCCCATCGATGGCGGGCAGTTCGCGACCGGCTTCACCAACTTCGTGGCGTGGAAGCGCTATCGCGGTGGGTCGGCGAGCTATCTGTGGATCGTGAACTTCGCGGATTTGAGCACGGTGAAGATCCCGCGCACGGATTCCAACGACATCTATCCGATGTGGATCGGCGAGAAGATCTATTTCCTCAGCGATCGCAACGGCCCCATGACGCTCTACAGCTACGACCCGCAATCGAAGAAGGTCACGGAGTTGATTCACAATACGGGCAAGGACATTCAATCGGCGAGCGCCGGCCCGGGCGGGATTGTCTACGAGCAGTTCGGGCAGGTGCACATTTTCGATATCGCGAGCGGTAAGGAGCACGCGGTGAATATCGAGATCGCCGCCGATTCCACGGAGGTGCGTCCGCGCTTCCAGAATGTGGCGCGGGAACTTCGCAGCGCGGCGATTTCGCCGACCGGAGTACGCGCGGTCTTCGAAGCGCACGGCGAGATCGTGACGGTCCCGGCGGAGAAGGGCGAGGTGCGCAACCTGACCAATACCGCGGGCGTGATGGAGCGCTCGCCGGCATGGTCGCCGGACGGAAAGACGGTGGCGTACTTCTCCGATGAATCGGGCGAATACGCGCTGCACATCAAGCCGCAGAGCGGGGCGGGGGAGACGAAGAAGATCGCCCTGCAGGGAAAGTCGGCATTTTACTTCGACCCGAAATGGGCGCCGGACAGCAAATCGATCGCGTTCACGGACAATATGGACAATCTGTGGATGGTGGAAGTGGCCACGGCGAAGGTAACCAACGTCGATACGGACACCATCTACACGCTGAATCGCGATTTCAACTGGAGCGGCGATTCCAAGTGGATCGCGTTCCAGCGCTTTCTGCCGAACCGCCTGCGCGCCATCTCCGTCTACTCTGTGGAGACGGGCAAGAGCGTGCAGATCACCGATGGGATGAGTGACGCGCGCAACCCTGTGTTCGACCGCGACGGGCAGTATCTTTACTTCACGGCGAGCACGAACTACGGGCCAACCTCAAGCGGGCTCGATATGACGAGCGACGAGCACGAGGTGACCAGCAGCGTCTATATGGCGGTGCTGGCGAACAACGTAACCTCTCCGCTGGCTCCGGAGAGCGACGAGGAAGGGCAGGCGAAACCCGCGGCGGCGGATGGCGGAGGCCGTGGCGGTCGCGGCGGCGGCAACGGAGCGGGTGCGGCGGCACAGCCGGAAGCCCCGCCCAAGCCGGTGCGGATCGATTTCGACAAGCTCCAGCAGCGGATCATCGCGCTGCCCCTGCCGGCGCGTGCCTACCTGGAACTAGAGTCCGGACGCGCGGGAATTCTCTATCTGATGGAACCGGGTGCAACGGGCGGCGGCGGCGGTCGCGGCGCGGGTGGTGGCGGAGGTGCGACGCTGACCCGCTTCGACCTGAAGACGCGGAAGAGCGAGAAACTGGCCGATGGCGTGGCCAGCTTCGCGCTTTCGGCGAACGGCGATAAGATGCTGCTGCGCATGGGCGGCGCCGCCGGTGCCGGGCGAGGACGCGGCGCTGTGCCGCCGGCCCCGAGCTATGTGATTGTGCCCTCTGCGACGCCGGTGAAACCGGGCGATGGCGCCCTGCGCGTGGCCGATATCGAAGTCAACGTAGACCCCATCGCGGAGTGGAAGCAGATGTATCACGAGGTATGGCGGATCGAGCGGAGCTACTTCTATGATCCGAACCTGCACGGTGTGAATACGGCCGATTCGGAGAAGGAATATGAGAAGTATCTGGACTCGCTCTCTTCCCGCGCGGACCTGAACTACATCTTCCACGACATGCTCAGCGAGATGACCAGCGGCCACCTGCGCGGCGGCGGAGGCAACATTCCGACCGCGAAATCGGTACCGGGCGGCTTGCTGGGCGCGGATTTCGAACTCCGCGACGGCAAGTACCGCTTCAAGAAAATCTATGCGGGCGAGAGTTGGAACCCGCAAGTGCAGGCGCCGCTGGCACAGCCTGGGCTGAATATCAACGAGGGCGAATTCCTGCTGGAGATCAACGGGCAGGCGCTGGCGGCGAAGGACGATATTTCGCGGCTGCTCGAGAATACCAGCGGCAAACCGACGCTCCTGAAGATCGCGGGCGACGCGGCGGGCAAGGGTGCGCGCGAGGTAACGGTGGTGCCGATCGCGAGCGAGATGGCGCTGCGCCATTCGGAGTGGATGGCTGCGAACCGGGCCAAGGTGGATGCGCTCAGCGGAGGCAAACTCGCCTACGTTTATCTGCCGGATACGGCGCAGGGCGGCTTGACGAATTTCAACCGCTACTACTTCGCGCAGAGCGATAAGCAGGGCGCGGTGATCGACGAGCGCTTCAACTCGGGCGGGCAGGTGGCGGATTACATTATCGAATCCATGCGGCGGCAGTTGATGGGCTGGTGGAGCCCGCGGTACGGCGCCATTTACCGCACGCCGGCGGCCAG
>CAIRBY010000434.1 GCA_903876865.1 uncultured Acidobacteriia bacterium | reverse complement strand
TTCGAGGTGTCGGGGACGTGCGGTCCGCGGCAGAAATCGATGAACTTGGGGCCGAGGGTGTACTCGGTGAAGATCTCGCCGGCGCGCTCGTCGATGAGTTCGCACTTCATCCAGGCTTCGGAGTACTTCTTGAGGCCGTCCTCCTTGCGGGTGAGGACGCGTTCGTAGGGGAGGGCGCGGACCTGGATTTCCCACATCTTCTTCTCGATCTTCTCCAGGTCATCGGGCGTGAAGGGGGTGGGACGGTCGAAATCGTAGTAGAAGCCGTTCTCGATGGGCGGTCCGATGCCGAGTTGGGTCTCGGGGTAGAGTTCGAGGACGGCGGCGGCGAGCAGGTGCGCTGTGGAGTGGCGGTAGACCTCGAGCGACTCTGGGTCGCGGGAGGTGAGGATCTGGAGGGTAGCGTCCTGTTCGATGGGACGGGTGAGATCGAACATCTCGCCATTCACTTTGGCCGCGATGGCGGCGTCGGCCAGGCGCGGGCTGATGCCTTTGGCGATATCAATCGGACGTGTCTCGGCCGGGACGGACTGCTTACTCCCGTCCGGCAGAGTGATTTCGATGTTGCTCATAGGGAATTTTCAGCGTAACACGTGGTACGCGCCGCCGGACTTGTACGGTACTGGACGGATGGATGAAGGAGGCGGCCGCTCGGGCGGGGTATGATGGGAAGCATAGGGTGCAAATGGCAGTATCCAGCCTGACAGGAATCGACGAAGCCGAACTGGTGACACAAGCGCGCGAGGGCGAAACAGCCGCCTTCAGCGAACTGGTGCGACGCTATGAAGGCAAGATTTTCCGCCTGGCTCAGCATGTCACCCAGAACCGCGAAGATGCGGAGGACGTGCTCCAGGAAACGTTCATGAAAGCGTACGAGCACCTGGATCAATTCAAGGGCGACTCGAAATTCTACACGTGGATCGTGCGCATCGCGGTGAATCAATCCCTGATGAAACTGCGGCGGCGCAAAACGGACAAGACCGTCTCGCTGGACGAGACGATCGATACGGGTGAGGACACGGTGGTGCGCGAAGTGGCGGCTTGGGGTGAGGATCCCGAACAGCGCTTTTCGCGTGAAGAACTCGGCGATATCTTAGGGTCGGCGATCGAAAGTCTGGAGCCGTTATACCGAAGTGTGTTCGTGCTGCGGGATGTCGACGAACTTTCGACGGAAGAGACGGCGGAGGTCCTGGGGCTCTCCGTACCGGCGGTGAAGAGCAGATTGCTGCGTGCCCGGCTGCAACTGCGGGAGAGGCTGACACGCTTCTTCAAACGCAAGGGGGACGACGCGTTTGCTTACATGTAAAGATTTTCTGGGCGAACTCAGCGATTACCTCGATGAGACTATTGACGCCGAACTCCGGGCGAAGCTCGAGCGCCACATCACCGAGTGTCCCAACTGCTGGGTGATAGCCGATACCACCCGAAAGACGATCAAGATCTACAAGGGCATGGAATCCTGTTCGATCCCGGCGGATGTGGAGAGTCGTCTGATGGCCGCGCTGGAAAAGAAGATCGCTGCCAAGCAGCAGAAATAGGGTCCGCCGGAGCGGTTGCGCGCCGCCGATGGCCCCGCCTGCAGTTTCCTCATTGCACTGCCAGTGTGACGCCTAACTGGCTTCCCCTCGCACTATTGGATTTCCCGATGTAGACAACCAGCGGAATGGCTGCTCCGGTGGGAGCCGTGGGCGGCACGATTGCGTTGATCTGAATCAATCCGGCGACGGAGCCCTGCGAGGCTCCGGCATAGCTGGTGACGGCGGCTTGTCCGTTGATCTCCACGCGATAGGTGTTGTCGGCGACATAAACCGCGCCGAGTGCGACGGCGCCATCCGGCAAGGGCAGGTAGAAGGGGGCGGTGGGGGTGCCGCTGAGGATCCCGTCGGAGGTCAGGGTGAGGCCGAGCGGCAGGCCGCTGGCAGTCCATTTGTACGGCGGGGTTCCACCGGACGCCTGCATGATCAGGCCGGGATAGGCAACGGATTGCGACCCGGTGGGAAGCGCCGCCGTGGTGATGCTCACGGGTGTGGCGATCGTGATGTTGTAGATGAACGTGGCGGTCTGCGGGGTGCCGCTGGAATCCGTGACGTTGATAGTGATGGCGGCGGCGCCAGCCACGGTAGGGGTGCCGCTCAGGATGCCCGTGGCGGAGTTCAGCGCCAGCCCTGCCGGCAGGCCGGTAGAACTCCAGGCGAGAGGCGCCGTGCCTCCCTGCTGCTGGAGCGTGGTGGACGGGTAGAGGGTGCCGGAGACTCCATTGGGGAGTCCGGGTGTAGTGATCGTCATGCCGCTCAGCAGCACGTTGAGGGTGATGGTCGCCGGCGCAGAGGCGACAGGCGGCGTGGAACTGTCGGTCGCGGTGAAGGCCGGCGTCGAAGAGCCGGCGGCGGAGGGCGTGCCGGTCAGCACCCCGGTGGGACTCAGGCTCAGGCCTGCAGGCAGACCCGTAACCGACCACGTGTAGGGTGCTTTGCCCCCGGCAGCCTTCAAGGTGGTGGTTGGGTAGGCGGCGGTCAGCACGCCGGGAACCAGGCCGGCGGTGGTAACAGTGACGGTCGGCGCGGTGACCGTGATGGCATAAGTGGCCGCGACCGGGGTGATGGCGGCGCTATCGGTGACGTTGACCACCAGGGAGGAGGAGCCGACCGCCGTGGGTGTTCCGCTCAGGACGCCGGTTGAAGTCAGCGTCATGCCTGCCGGTAATCCGGAGGTTACGCTCCAGGTGTAGGGCGGCGTTCCACCGGCGGCCTGGAGCACGGTGAGGGAGAACGCGCCTTGCACGGCGGCGACGGGTGCCACGGTCGGGGTGAGGGTCGCCGTTACGGCGGGTGTCGGATTGATGACCAGTCCGAAGGTCTGCGAGGCAGGCACCGCCGGGGTTGAGCTATCGGTCACGGTGATCGTGGAACCGGAAGTCAGGTCTCCGAGCCCGGTCACGTACAAGCTGATGGTGGAGCCTTTGGCGGCCGGACTCTTGGCGGAGTTGATGGAGTAGCCGGCGGTGGCGTCGTAATTGAGCACAGCCGCCTGTCCCAAACCCAGTCCGCCGAAGGTGAAGACTCCGGGAACCTCCGGAACTACGGTAATCGGGAACCAGTCCGTGGAAACTACCGTGGCGCTGATGCCGCTACCGGTGGTCTCTTTCACCTGAACCCAGGCATTCGGCGCAGGCACGGTATATACAGATGCGGCTGGCGGCGGCACCGGGACCACGGCGTTGATCTGGTTGCCGGACGCCATGATGATCGGTGCCGCGACCAATGCGGAGGATGCACCCGTGCCGAATTTGAAGATCACTTCGTACTTTACGGGCAGGCTGCCGGAGGCGACTCCCGGCGTCAATTGCAGCGGGAAGGTGGCGGGGAAAACAGAGGATGCCTGGGCGGGGACAACTGACGCCGGTCCAATGCTTTGTCCGAAGATCGCAATGATCTCGCGCGGGGAGACCGCCGAACTGCCGGGCAGTGTCTGCGCCGGCACGGGATCCAGGCCGACTGTGCCCTTCCACGCTGCCGAACTGAGGTAACTTGCTGCGTTCACGACGGCGCTGATCGCCGGAACCGTGGAATCGGTGACACGAAAGGGTACGGAGAAGAGCTGCGGCGAGGGGTCTGTCAGCGTATTTGGGTTGGCTACCGTAAGGGTAAATGTGCCGGGTTTGGTCAGATAGCTGGGATTGAGCGTGGCTTGCAGCACCTGGCGGCTGAGCAGTACCGGAGTCAGGGCCGGGAGGGGCGGAGAGCCGTCCGGTGTCAATTGGACCGAGGAGTTGCTGAAGAAATTGTCGCCGTAGATGGTGATGACCGGCGGAACTCGCCCGCTGGCGGCTGCCGCGCTGACGCTGCTGGGGAAGATTGATGTGATGGAAGGAGGCCCGGCGGAGACATTCAAGCTTACGCTGACCACTGCGGCAACGGCTCCGCTAGTGTTGTTGCTGAAAGTCACGGTTCCTGTATAGGGCCCCACATTGAGTGTGGTCAGGGCGTTGAAATCGATGGTGATGTAGATCGGCACATAGGAGCCGGAAAGCGCAACGCCGCTGGTTTGCAGCGTCGGTAACTGATTGGACACGTTGAGTTTGAGCCAGGGGGTGGTCTTGGTTCCGGAAGCGGCGACTACATTGAACGGAATGATGCCGCCGTTCGAAGCCACATCGAGTTCGGTCACCGCCGGCAATGCGCCCGCCTGACCGGTGGTGTAGTTGTAGGCCAGGACAGGATTGGCGCCTGAGACCCCAGGTGTATAGTTGGTGACGCCCGCCGCCGGAGTGACGGTGATGGACGATGGCGGATTGGAGATCGAGAGCGTGACGGGCACCAGAGTCGTACTGGTTCCAGGGTTGGTCCCAAGCGTGATCGTGCCGGAGTAGCTGCCCGGGCTGAGCCCGGTGGGGTTCACCGTCACAGTGAGCGCCAGAGGAGAGGCGCCGCCGCCCGGAGTGACCGTGAGCCAGCTTTGCACCGGAAACACGGATGCCGTCAAGGTGTAGCCCGTGGTGAGCGCCTTTGGCAGCGTTGCCGTGAGCTTGCCTGCCGCCGGCAGCGTGGTGCTGTTCACCTGATAGGCGAAGTTGAACGAGGTGGGGCTCGCCGCGGGCTGAGCGCGCAACGCGCCGGCGCCTGCGAGGCTCAGAGCCGCCAGCAGCGCCGTTTTGGAACCAGACATCATCATACGTGTTACATATCGTCAGTTTGCCGACAGGACTTTATAGTTGCCGGAAAGCGGGCGGGCGGAGGGCGCGAACTCTGTCCGACAGGGCAGACCTACATTTAGCAGTGAGGAAGCAGAGAACCGGATTGAAGGGAGAGGCGAGATTCGCAGCCGGCAAATCCGGCTTGCGAACGAAGAGACTCGGCGAATTCGCGCGGCCCGCTTGGCATTGCAGCTCATTTAGTCCCGAGGGAACACCCGGTTGGGTGTGTCCGTACGTGCAGGAAACAGATCGGCAGTGCGGCTGGAAACTGTAGGGCCGGCAGCGGTAAATCCGCCCGTGCCGCGTGATATGCTGAATCCGGATGTTCAGCCGGCATCGTAAAGCACGTGTTTTGTTTGGGCTATCGGACGTCCTGGTGGCTGCTCTGGCATTTGAGGCGGCCTACCAGACGCGCGTCCTGTTGCATTTGGAGCACGCGTTTTATCTCACGCTGGAACGTAAGGCGCTGGTGCTCGGCTTCGCGCTGGTATCGTGGGTGGCCATCGGGCTATGGCTGGACATCTACGAGAAGCTGGATAGCGGGCATCCTCGGGTGATCGTGCGCGATGCCGCCCGGCAGTGCGTGTACGGCGGCCTCAGCCTGATCGTCTTCGAGTATCTCTTCCGCCTGGATCTGAGCCGCTTCTTTGTACTGCTCTTTGCCACATATGCCTGGATTCTGTTGCTGCTCTTTCGCCTGACGGCGGGGCGAGTGGTGGGGGTGATCCGCCGCGAGTTTGCCGCTCCGCACTACGTAATGGTGGTGGGCACGGGGGAGCGGGCGCTGCGGATGGCGCGCGGGCTGGAGCAATCGCGCGACTACGGCGTGCGGCTCCGCGGGTTCCTCAGCGAGACGCCGGACGCGCCCGCCGAGATTCTCCTGCGTGTTCCATACAAGGTGCTGCCGGTGAGCGACCTCCCCGCCATCCTGCGGCAGGACGTGGTGGACGAGATTATTTTCGCGGTGGGCAGCGACAAACTGGCGGAGTTGGAGGAAGCGTTTCTGCTTTGCGATGAAGAGGGCGTGCGTACCCGCGTGGCGGTGGATTTCTTCCCCCACGTCAATAGCACGGTCTCGCTGGATCGCTTCGGCGTGACCCCGCTGCTGACCTTCTCCGCCGCGCCCTACGACGAGATCAAGCTGCTGGTGAAGCGGCTGACGGATATTCTGATCGCGGTGGCGGGATTGATTGTACTGGCGCCCATCATGGCGATGATCGCCCTGGTGATCCGGCTCTCCTCTCCCGGACCGGCGATCTTCCGCCAGGTGCGCTGCGGCTTGAACGGCCGGCTCTTTCTCTTCTACAAATTCCGCTCGATGGTGGAGAATGCCGAGGAGTTGAAGAAGGACCTGGAACACCTGAACGTACGCGAGACCGTCTTCAAGATCCCGGACGATCCGCGCCTCACCCCGATCGGGCGCTACCTGCGCAAATTCTCGATCGACGAGTGGCCGCAACTGTGGAACGTGCTGCGCGGCGATATGTCGCTGGTAGGACCGCGGCCCGCTGTGCCGAGCGAAGTCGAGCAATACAAACGATGGCAGCGGCGGCGGTTGCGCATGCGCCCGGGACTCACGTGTCTGTGGGCGATTTCCGGGCGCGACAATGTGGATTTCGAGACCTGGATGAAGATGGATATGCAGTACATCGACACCTGGTCTCTGGCTTTGGACTGGAAGATTCTGTTGCAGACGATTCCCCGCGTGCTTACCGGCAGCGGGGCGAATTGAGGCGATAAACAACGATGCATATCATTCCTACTCAAGATGAAGTGGTCGGAGTTCTCCGGGAGACCGGCGCGCTCCGGGACGGCCACTTTGAATACCCCAGCGGCCTGCACTCCAACGAGTACCTGCAGGTTCCGCTGGCCATGCGCTACTACCAGCATCAGCGCATGCTGAGTGTCGGGCTGAGCCGCCTGCTCCGCGCCAACCCGGAGATCCGCGCGATGATTCCGGACCTTTCCGTGGTCGTGCCTATGACCAGTGGATTGCCGGTCGCTTACGGCGTCACCGAAGCGCGGCGCGCCAAGCAGGTTTACTGGGCGGAGCGAGAGCATGACGGGGAACCGCTGCACTTCCGCCAATACCTGGAGCAGCATCCGGGCGAGCAGGTGGTGCTGGTGGACGATATCCTTCGCACCGGCGCGAAACTCTCCGAGTTGAAGGCGCTGCTGGAATCTCGCGGTGCGACCGTGGTGGGCCTCGCCGTGATCATCTACCAGCCAACTCCCGACACGCACGATTTCGCCAATCTGCCACTCTACTATCTGGCGAAACTCGATGCCCGCTACTACGCGGATGCAGAACATTGTGAATTATGCAAGCGCGGCGTCCCGCTCGAGAAGGTCTGGATCTAAGAAGTGCGGCAAATGTGTTTCAAAATGAAACAAAGTGAAGCCGGAAGTTTCCCTGTGGTCGGCCCTAAGTTTCTGCTGGACAGTGGCTTACGGGTCGAAGCCCGGGAGCTGCTGTAAATGTGTGCAGGATGTGACAAATCGGTAAGTTTTCCTGTCTTTTAGAGCTGGCCGCAGGCTGATTTCCACAGGCTTTTCCACTGATTGGTGGAAAAGCCCGTGGAGGTGGCCGGTCCGGTGCAGAACGTCACTTTCCCGCTTGGGGTAGGATTGAGAGAAGCCTATGCGCAGACTCTGCCTGATGATGGCAATTGGTTGTGCCGCGCTGCATGCACAGAGCGGCGATGCGGACAAACTTGCTCCTTACTATCCCACTCCGGACACGATTGTGGAAAAGATGCTGCAACTGGGCGGGCTCAAGGCAGGGGAGAAGATGTACGACTTGGGCAGCGGCGATGGGCGCATTGTGATCGTCGCGGCGCAAAAGTTTCACGCCGAGGCTGTGGGCGTGGAAATCGACAAGGACCTCTGCAAGCAAAGCGCGGCCAAGATCCTCAAACTCGGATTGGATAAGAACGCTCACATCGTGAACGGAGATCTGCTGAAACAGAACTACTCTTCGGCGGATCTGGTCACGGTCTATCTGTTGCCCGACGCGGTGAATAACAAAGTCCAGCCTCTGCTGGACAAGCAATTGAAGAAGGGCGCGCGGATTGTCGCCAAGGATTTCGATTTCCGCAACTGGACGGCGGAAAAAGTCGTGAACATCGCCGACGATGGCGAAGGCCGCAGCCACACCCTCTACCTCTACAGGAAGTAAACTTTGCTTCTCTCTGCGCAATTCGCCTTGCCGCGCTATATCGGGTGGGCCCGGGTCCTCCTGGGGGTACTTGCCCTGGCACTGGTGTGGCTGCTTTTCCCCGCCGGGGTCTCGCCGCTCCTTTACGGAGTGATGGCCGCGTATGCGGCCTATGCAGTAGTGGTTGCGGTGCGGGGGAAGAGCTATGCCGGGGTGCTGGGGTTGCTCGCGCTCTTCGGCGACACGGTGTTTTTCCTGATCATGGCCAGTTACGGTGCGGAGCGGATGCTCTGGCTGGCGAGCGGCTTCTACCTGTTTCTGCTGACGGAAGCGCTGGCGTTTTATAGCACCGTGGAAGTGGTGGTGATCGTGGCGGTCTGCGCCCTCTTCTGTGTGGTGCTGCCCTATGGCGCGGCCGTGCTGGAGCGAACGGTAGTGGTGGCCGGAGTGGTGGCCTGCGGTTTCGCCGTGAACAAGCGGCAGCAGGTGCAGGAGATCGAGCGGTTGAAGCAAAAGGTGTCCGATGCTGAGAAGGCTGCGGACAAAGCGGGCGAGGAAGAGCGGGTCCGCATCGCCAGCGATTTTCACGACGGACCGCTGCAGAGTTTCATCAGCCTGCAGATGCGCCTCGAGATTCTACGCAAAGTGATGGAGCGCGATATCAACGCCGGGATGGCAGATCTGAAGGAACTGCAGGCGCTGGCGCAGACGCAGGTGCGGGATCTGCGCACTTTCCTGCACAGCATGCGCCCGGTGGATGTGGACGGCGCCAACCTGGTGGCCACTGCGCGGCGCGCGGCGGAGAGCTTTCAGAAAGAGAGCGGCATCCCGGTGACGTTTATCGGCGCCAATTCTCCGGTGGGGCTGCCGCAGGAATTGACGCTCGAAGTGCTGCAAATGCTCCGCGAGGCGCTGCACAATGTGCAGAAACACGCGGGGGCTACGCGCGTGGCGGTGGCGATGGAAAAGACCGACCGGGGGCTGGAGATTTCCATCGACGATAACGGTCACGGTTTCGGGTTCGCGGGGGCCTATTCGCTGGAAGAACTGGAACTGCTGCGGTTGGGGCCGGCGAGTCTGAAGCGGCGTGCGCGCAGCATCAATGCGGAACTGCTGTTGGAATCGAGGCCCGGGCGCGGGAGCGGCGTGAAGTTCCGGATTCCGTTGTCGTAACGGCAAAGGCTACTGGCCACTGATGAACACAGATGAACACGGATAAAAACAAACTTCTTGTCTGTGTCTATCTGTGTCCCTGCGTGGTCCTCATGATTTTCGCGGCTGGGTGTGGAAGGTATGCGGAGTTTTCGCTGCCGCAGGCTGGCGGAGGCAATGCCGCTGTCTCCTGGCGGTTTGCGGAGCAGGGAGAACCGGTGCTGGCCCGGGAATCGATGGGAGACGTGCTGAACCCTTCCATCGTGGGGCAATTCAACTTTTACTCGGCGTTCGATGGCACGGTTTGGCACACGGCGCTTGCGACTTCGAGCGACGGGGTGCGGTGGCAGAAGCAGGGCACGATTCTCTCGCCGGATGCGCGCACATGGGAAGGCTCTTATATCGCGGCGAATGGCAGCGCTCTCTCTTTCGGCGGGCAGTATTGGTACTGGTATCAGGCAGGCCCAAAAGGCTCGCCGCGGATCGGGTTGGCGCGGTCCGGGGATGCGCGCACGTGGCGCAAGGAGTCAGCGCCCGTGCTCGATCTCGGGCCGGTGGGCGCATGGGACGAGCGCGCGGTCGCGGATCCGTACGTAATTCGCCGCGAGCCCTACTTCTACCTGTACTACCTGGGACAGGATCGCGCGGCCCGGCAGCGGCTCGGTGTGGCGCGCTCCGCCGACGGCGTGCGCTGGAGAAACTGCGCAGCAATCCGATTCTGGAACTGGATGACGAAGTGGGACTGGGCGAACCCGCGGTGTGGCAGTCCGAGGGTTTCTACTGGATGCTCTACACGGTTCGCGAGGTTGGCGAGAAGCGGCATCTGGCGATGGCACGTTCCGCCGATGGTGTGCACTTCACCAAATTGGGAGTGAAGTTCACGGGCACGCAGGCGTGGGATTCGAAGGTGATCTGCGACCCCACGGTGGTGGTGGAAGGCGGCAAGGTGAAGGTCTGGTTCGGCGGTGGCGATGTGGCCTCGCCGGATGAAAACCTGCACGGGCAGATCGGCTTTGCTACGCTCGAAAAGTGAAGGTCGGAATCACTTGTTATCCCACGTACGGCGGTAGCGGCATCGTCGCGACCGAACTCGGAATGGAGTTGGCCGCGCGCGGGCACGACGTCCACTTCATCACCTACGCCAACCCGATCCGCCTGGATCTGGATTCGCCGCGCATCCACTATCACGAGGTGGAAGTCTCCAATTACCCGCTCTTCCAATATCCTCCGTACTGCCTGGCGCTGGCTTCGCGCATGGCCGAAGTGGCCGAGAGCTATCAGCTCGACGTGCTCCACGTGCACTACGCCATCCCCCACTCCATCGCCGCCATGCTGGCGCAGCAGATGGTGGCGAAGGTGCGGCGCCTGCCCTACATTACGACGCTGCATGGCACCGATATCACGCTGGTAGGCGTGGACCCTTCCTATTTTCCGATCACGAAATTCTCCATCGAACAATCCAACGGCATCACCGCCATCAGCGACTACCTGCGTGCCGAGACGGTGGAAGTGTTCGGTGTGCAAAATGAAATTCGCGTGATCAAAAATTTCGTCAACTGCGATCTCTATCACCCGGACAATGAGAAGAAGGGTGCGGCACAGTATGCGCCGAATGGCGAGAAGCTGTTACTGCACCTCTCCAATTTCCGCCCGGTGAAGCGTCCGCTGGATTGCATCCGCATCCTGGCGGAGGTGCGCAAGCATGTGCCGGCGCGGCTGCTGATGGCGGGCGATGGTCCGGAGCGCGGTCCGGCGGAGCAATTGGCGCGCAAGCTGAAGGTCGAGCAAGACGTGCTGTTCCTGGGGAAGCAGAGCCACGTGGAGCGGCTGATTCCGCTGGCGCACGTCCTGCTGATGCCGAGCGAAATGGAGTCTTTCGGCCTGGCGGCGCTGGAGGCGATGGCGTGCAGCGTGGTGCCGGTGGCGACCCGCGTGGGCGGGGTCGGCGAACTGGTCACCGATGGCGAGGATGGGTATCTGGAAGCCGTGGGGGATATCGAGGCGCAGGCTGCGCGTGTGGTCGCGCTGCTCAGCGACGATGCGCTGCACTGGCGGCTCGCCAAGGCCGGGCGCTGGAATGCGGGCGAGCGATTCTGCACCGACCGCATCATTCCGCAGTATGAGCAGCACTATCGGGACGTAGTCGATGCTGCGGTATGACGCGGCGCGGCTGATCGAGTGGTATTGCGAGGAGATGGCGGAGGCCGGAGTGCCCTACGCCCGCCTGGCCGGCGAGGGCCCGTTTGAGATCCGGCGGGAACCCGGCGAGTTCCAATTCACGCAGGCAGTGGATGTCACGCCGCAACTGGCGTACGACGAGACGGTGGTGAGGCTGGCGCGATTTGAGGCCGGCACGCTCTGGGTGCAGCCGTGCCCGTATAGCGCGGGCAT
>CAIRBY010000433.1 GCA_903876865.1 uncultured Acidobacteriia bacterium | reverse complement strand
GCAACGCAACACCGGACCAGCCTGGAATGCGTCCGCGGAAACGGCACGGGTGTAAGCCCATCATACCGTGAGCGCTACGGCCCGTGAGCGCTACGGCCCGTGAGCGCTACGGCCCGTGAGCGCTCCGGCCCGTGAGCGCCGTGGCCCATTGTAGGGCAGGCGGTTTCGCCTGCCAACTCTTCCATCTGCCAATCCGGCACGCCCGGGAAGTTGCCAGGCGGAACCGCCTGGCCTACATTGCGTCTTCGAGGGGAGTGGCGGCTTTGCGCGGCGGCCGCGCTATTCCGGTCCGGTGATGACGGGGATGGGCTCGCGGAAGTGGCCGCGGAAAATCTCGCCGAAGAGTTCCAGCACCGGCTCATGCAGCAGGCCGTTATCGGCCAGCAGGTGTTCGGAGGCGGTGACGCTGTGGGGCGCGCCGCGCATCTCGCTGACCGCGCCGCCGGCCTCCCGCACCATCAGGGTGCCGGCCGCCATGTCCCACGGCTTCAGGCCGAATTCCCAGAAGGCGTCCAGGCGCCCGCAGGCGACATAGGCCAGATCGATGGCGGCGGAACCGGTGCGCCGGACTCCGTGCGAGGCCATCGCCATCTGGTGATAGAAGTGAATATTGACGTTCTGGTGGCGCTTGCGGCTGGGAAAGCCGGTGGAGGCGAGGCTGTCTTCCAGGCGCTTGGCGGCGGAGACGTGGATGCGCCGGTTGTTGAGCCATGCGCCGGAACCGCGTTC
Organism: uncultured Acidobacteriia bacterium; assembly: GCA_903876865.1. GTDB lineage: Bacteria > Acidobacteriota > Terriglobia > Bryobacterales > Bryobacteraceae > Solibacter. Next base: position 3,757 of record CAIRBY010000433.1, on the reverse strand, counting down.
GGCGGTGAACATCTCCTGCCGGGTGGGGTCGAAAATCACCCCGGCGATCATCTCGCCGGCCTTTTCCAGGCCCAGGGTCACGTTGAAGACCGGGAAGCTGTGGGCGAAGTTGGTGGTGCCATCGAGCGGGTCCACGAACCAGCGGTAGTCGGAGGGACTCTCGTGCCCGCCGCCCTCTTCGGCCATGATGCCGTGGGTGGGGAAGTGAGTGCGCAGGCGCTCCACCACCAGCTTTTCGCTGGCGCGGTCGGCCACGGTGACCAGGTCGAAATCGCCTTTCAATTCAAAAGCGACGCGGCGCTCAAAGTGGTTGGCCAGCAGCGCGCCCGCCTCGCGGGCGATGTCGACGGCGATTTCCAGGTACCCCACGCCTAGGACTCTTCCACGATGTACTTGATATCGTGCTTGAAAATAAACAGGTTAGGCTCGCCTTCACGGGTCAGCCGGATAAACGACTGATCGTAATACTCAATCACGCCGGCTACGTCCTCGCCGGCCTCCATCTTCACGCGCACGGGCGTGGAATTTTCGATCAGGCGTTTGAGGTACTTGGTTTCTTCAAACGTCTGTTCGGGTGCGCGCGCGGATTTTCCAGGGGGTGGCGTAAGCGTTTCTCCTAGGGCTTCTTTTTCGGAGGTCTGTCCGGGGAAACGGTGATGCGGTCCTCGGCGGAACCACCCGCGCCCTGCACATCCCCATAATAGCCATTACGCGCCGAGACCCGCAAATCCGGGCGCAGAACGCGCACTTCCAGGGAGTGAAAGGGGTTCTTGGTCAGGGGCACGCCGCGGGGGTAATACCCGATCAGGTACTGCGTCCGCAGTTCGGTGAGGATGGCGTTGAAGGCCTTGTCCAGTTCCGGGCCTACGCTGGGCAGGAAGGTGCGTCCGCCGGTGCCTTCGGCCATGAACTGGAGCGCGTGCTCGCCGCCGATGTTGCGCCCCGCGTCATTGGTGATGGGCATGGCGACGATGGCATAGATCACGGCATCGGCGAGTTGCGCCGCCTGCAGCGCCTTGTGGACGTCCTTGGTGCTGGTGGTATCGCCGCCATCGGTGACCACGACAATGACTTTCCGGCCCTGGCGCGGTTCCAGGTGCTGCGCGGCCAGGTAGATGGCGTCGTACATGGCGGTGCCGGCTTCGCCGTGGAGCAGTTTGAGGCGGGCATCGAGGGTCTTGAGGTCGTGGGTGAAATTGGCCTCTTCGCGGATCTGCCAGTTGAAGCTGTAGAGCGCGGCGCGATCCAGGGGACTGCCTTCGGAGAGCAGGGCGTGGAGGAAGCGCGAGGCGGCGTCCGACTCGAACTTGAGTTCCTTGGCGGTGGAGCCGGAGGTATCCACGAGCAGCACCACGGAGAGCTTCTGTTCGGTCTGATGCTCGAAGACGGCGACCTGCTGCCGGACGCCGTTATCGTAGATTTCGAACTCTTCCTTGGCGAGCGTGCCCACGATTTGCCCGGCTTGGGTGCGGGCGGTGGCGAGCACGCGCACCAGGTTGACGTTGGCGCGGAAGATGGCGGTGTCTTGCGCGAGCAGAAGGCCGGTACAGAGAGCGAGGGCTGCCGTGACGGCGAGCGCGGCCTTAGCCCGCCACGGGAACGTGCTCATCCCACTCTCCTTCGACCCAGACCTCGCCATCCACGAAATGCTCTTTCTTCCAGATGGGCACCAGTTTCTTGAGGCGGTTGATGCCTTCCAGGGCGGCATCGAAGGCGGCGCGGCGGTGGGGCGAGGTAACGATTACGGCCACGCTGGTTTCGCCGATCAGCATGCGGCCGAGGCGGTGGACGATGGCGACGTGCTCGATCTGGTGCGCGGCGGCGAGTTCACGGCCGAGCTGCGCCATGATCTTGAGCGCCATGGATTCGTAGCCCTCGTAATCCAGGCAGAGGGTGGGGCGGCCTTTGGTGTTGTTGCGGACGGTGCCTTCGAAGGTGACGACGGCGCCTTCCGCGCCGGTCAGAATGCGGGCGATGACGGCGCGGGTCTCGATGGCGTGGCGGGTGAGCGCGAAGTAGTTGCCGGCTTCGGTGACGGAGACGGGATCGGTGTTGTTGCCGCCGCTCACGGGCGGGAGGAAGGCCACTTCATCACCCTCGGAGAGCGCGGTAGAGGGGTCGGCGAACTCGTGGTTGCGCGCCATCACGATGCTGGGGGCGAGTTCGGTGAAGCGGGGGAAACGGGCGGCGTAGCCGGCGAAAATGGCGCGCAAATCCGCGCCTGCGGCGACCTCCGCCACTTCCGCGGAAACACCGGTGATCTCCCGCAGCATCCCAAAGAAAAGTACGTGCACACGCATGTTGGAATTGGTAGCTCTCAGTCTAACAGACGCTCCCGGAGGGGCATTGGGTTGCAGGGAGTTCGCGGGCAACGGGTTACAATCGTTTCTTCCCATGACACCTGTCACCGAAACCAGATTGCGCGTGCGCTATGCCGAAACCGACCAGATGGGGGTGGTGTATTACGCCAATTATCTGATCTGGATGGAGGTGGGCCGGGCGGAGTTGTGCCAGGCGTGCGGCTTCGTCTATAGCGAGATGGAGCGCGAGGACGGCATTTTCCTGGCGGTGGCCGAAGCGCAGTGCCAGTACCGGCACCCGGCGCGGTATGACGACGAAGTGATTGTGAAGAGCTGGATCGAGAAGGCGAATACGCGCATGATCACGATTCACTATGAGATGCGGCGGGCGTCTGACAACCGGCGGCTGGCGACGGGGCACACGCGCCATATTTATTGCTCGAGCGAGATGCGGCCGGTGTCGCTGCCGGAGAAATACTGCCGGATGTTCGGCGTCGGCGCCAGTGCGGCGGAGGGGGAGAAGGAGTAGGGCAGGCAAGAAGCAAAGGCAAGAAGCAAAGGCGGGAAGCAAAGGCGGGAAGCAAAGGCAAGAAGCAAAGGCAAGAAGCAAAGACAAGAAGCCGACAGGCCACAAAGAACGATGGCCTGTCCCACTAGCGGCGGGGGGAGGCCAGGGGAGCGGGGACGGGGGCGGGGGAGCACTCCACGGGGGCGCCGGTGGCGAGGGAGGCGTAGGCGGCCATCACGATTTCGACATCGCGGCGGGCTTCGCGGGCGGAGGCGACATCGGGCAGGGCGCGTGCGGTAGCGGCCATGAAGGAGCGGAGTTGGGCGCGGTAGCCCATGCGGTCCGCGTGCGGCAGGCGGGTGCGGTAGCGCTGGGTTTCGGGGGACAGGAAGCGAACCTGGAGCCAGTGGGGACTGATGCGCGAGATGGCGCGGGTCCGCCAGGTGGGCTCGAGCGGGTAGAAATCCAGGGTGGTGCTATCGGGCCAGATTTTCAACGCTCCGTGGGTGCCGGTGCAGAGAAACTCGGGTTGCGCTCCGGCCGAGGCCTGCCAGGAGAGCGCGAGCACGGCCTGCCAGCCGGCGCGGGAGGCGAGCACGAGCGTGGCGTTGTCCAGGCTTCCGGTGGCGGGGTCGCTCGGAGCGGCGCTGGTAGCGAAGACCGTATCCGGCTCGCCAAAGAGTTCGCGAACGGCGCGGATGTGGTGAACGGCGAAATCGAGCAGGATGCCGGTGCCGAGGTGATCCAGTTGGGTGGCGGAGTGGAGCGCGGAAGTGTAGATGAGGCGCGGCTCGCCGATTTGGGAGAGGCGGCGTTTGGCCTCGATCAGGGCGGGGCGGAAGGGGATGTTTTCCCCGGCGGCGAGGACGACGCCGCTGGCCTGCGCGGCCTCGATCATGGCATCGCAATCTTCCAGGGTGGTGGCGAGAGGCTTCTCGACGAAGACGTG
>CAIRBY010000432.1 GCA_903876865.1 uncultured Acidobacteriia bacterium | reverse complement strand
CGCATGCCCTCTTCGAAACTGAAGCGGGGCGAGTGGCCGAGATCGCGGATGGCGCGCGTGGTATCGGCCTGCGAATCGCGCACGTCTCCGGCGCGCGGCGGACCGTAATGGGGCGGGAGAGAAACGCCTTCGAACTTCTGCAGCAGTTCCCACGCCTGGTTGAGCGTGATGCGTCCGCCGTTGCCGCCGTTATAGACCTTGCCGCTGGCGCAGGCTGCCGGAGCGCGCGCCGCCTTCAGGTTGAGTTCGGCGACGTCTTCCACAAAGGTGAAGTCGCGGGACTGGCCGCCATCGCCGAAGATGGTGGGCGAGGTGCGATCGAGCACGGCCTTCATGAAGAGCGAGAGCACGCCCGAGTATGCGCTGGAGGGATCCTGGCGCGGACCGTAGACGTTGAAGTAGCGCAGGGCCACGGTCTCCATGCCCCAGACTCCGCTGAAGACGCTGGCGTAGTATTCGCCCACCAGCTTTTGCAGCGCGTAGGGCGATTTGGGGCTGGGGTTCATGCTCTCCACCTTGGGCATGACTTCGGTGTCGCCGTAGGCGGAACTGGAAGCGGCGTAGACCACGCGCCCGGCGCCGCCTTCGCGCGCGGCGCGGAAGACGTTGAAGGTACCGTTGATGTTGACGTCGTGCGAAGGGATGGGATCGTCGATGGAGCGCGGCACGCTCGGTATCGCGGCCTCGTGAAAGACAACAGCCGCGCCGCGGATCAGCGGAGCGATCGCTTCGTAATCGCGGATATCGGCGTTGACGAATTCGATCTGCGCGCGCACCTCTTCGAGGTTGCGCTCGCTCCCGCTGAGCAGGTTATCGATGACCACAACCCGCGCGGCGCCCTGGCCGAGCAGTTTGCGCACGATGGCGGAGCCGATGAAGCCCGCGCCGCCGGTGACAATGTAATGGCTCATACAGGCAACTGGCGAATCTGGTTTTCCAGGTGGCGGAGGCTCTCAGCGGCCAGCGTTTCCGCGCCCGGGGTGAAATCGAAGGCTTCGAGCGAGATCCAGCCATCGTAGCCGCGCTTGCGCAGGACGTCGAGAATGGGTTTGTAATCGTAGTCGCCCGCGCCGCAGTGCTTGCCATCGAGTTCGTTGACGTGAATGTGGCGGATGTAATCGAAGTAGCGGTCGACGAGATAGGCGTGGGTCTCTTCTTCATCGATCGCGTTGTGCACGTCGAACATGGTGTGGATGGCGGGGCTGGAGATTTCGCGCACGATGGTGACGGCCTCTTCCAGACTCTGCACCACATCGGATTGGCCGATGGGCAGGGCTTCCACCAGAATCTTGACGCCGCGCTCCTCGGCCTGTTCGGAGACATCGGCGAGGCCGGCGATATAGAGTTGGGTGGCTTCGTCGCGGCTGAGCCCGCCGGTGGTGCGGCGTTGCTGCGGGGAGCCGAAGACCATGACGCCGCCATCGCCGAGATCGGCGCAGAGATCGATGAGGCCGCGGATGTGAGTCCAGCTCTTGTGGCGCAACTCGGCATCGGGCGTGGTCACGTGGAGCCCCTTGGGGCTGACCATGAGCCAGTGGAGGCCGACAAAGGTCAGGCCCTCCGAACGCATGATGTCCTTATAATTGCGCCGCTGCGGCGCGTTGATATCCGCCGGTTTGGGCGCCAGCGTAAAGGGAGCGATTTCGATTCCCGTGTAGCCGGCCTTGCGGATTGCCTTGCAGGCGTCCGCGAAGGAATATTTCTCAAAGGCCTCGTTGCAGATGGAGTGGCGAAAATTCATGAACTTTCAGTGTACAGTCCTTCAGGCGGAATGTCCCCGCAGGCTTCGGAGGCAAATCCAGAGATTGCGTGCCTGGCGATAGCCCAGATTCTCTGGAATGGCGGAAAAGAAGAGCGCGGCGATCTCGCCCGGCGCCATTCCGCTCGGTTCCACGCGTTCCCGCAAGACGACGGCGGTCATGGAAATCAGGATGCCGGCGCCGGCGGTGGCGAGCAGCACGAGCCCGGCCATGGACCACGGGGCCTGCCCGGCGATGCAGGCGCCGAGAGCAGCGAGCAGGGCTACGGTCTCAAGCAGGGCATGGAAAGCGGGCGCGGCATGGTAGCGGTCGCGGGCCAGCTGGCCGCGGAGTTCTTCCCAATCCGCGGCGGCGCGGCGCCAGGAGATGGCGGCGGGCACGAAGCCGACCTGACGCACGGCGGGCAGTTCGAGCGCCAGTTCGCGCGAGCCCTCGCCGAAGCCGGTGACGCCGAGGATGGCTTCCCGCCGCACCACGAGGGTGGCGCCGGGCAGCAGCACGAGTTGGCCGCGTTCGGCGAAGTGGAAATTGTGCTCCAGCCAGCCGCAGAGGGTGCGCAAGGCGCTGAAGCGTCCGATGAGTTCGTGGCGCACCGGTCCGGGGGCCAGGCCGCAGACGGCGAGCATGCGTTCCTCGCGCAGCATGGGGCGGATGAGGCGGAGCAGGCATTCGGGAATGAACTCGGCCTCCTGGTCCACCACAGCGATCATCTGATATTGGGCGGCGGCGATTCCGGCCTGCCAGGCCTTGGCCGGGTCGGAGGTCTCGGCATCGAGCACGAGCAGGCGGATCGGTTCGCGCGAGACATAGTAGCCGCGGATGCGGACGCCGGGGAGTTCCGCGGCGGCGGTGCGCTCTTCGCGCACGAGGCGCAGGTCTTCGGTCCAGCCGGCCACGCTCCTCACCACGAGCACGACTTCG
>CAIRBY010000431.1 GCA_903876865.1 uncultured Acidobacteriia bacterium | reverse complement strand
TATGCAAAAAACTGCAACGTTACAACTTGCGCGAGGGGCGCGGCACGGAATGGCGTGGAGTGTTCGAGCCGGCTATTTCATCTCTGGACTATTGGCCGTGGCCGGTTCCTGCCCGTAATTCTGGCGGATGACCATGGTCTGGTCCGAGTAGAAAGTTCGACTGCCGCTATTGCCGAAGGATTCGGGATTGCCATTGATCACATAGCCGCTGGCGTTGCCCGTCAACGTGAATTTGTAGCCGCCTTTGGTGCCGCTGGCGAGCGTGGCATCGATCAGATCGGCGGCGGATGGCCCTGCGGCGCCGGAGGTGGGCGGTCCGAGTTCGGTGAGCGAAGCGGCGTAGCGACCGTACTGCGAATAGAATTGGACCTGCACGGTATGCAGCGTCTTGATCGCGGCGACGGCGGAGGTCTCCTGTGCGTACATGCGGGCGCGGCTCAAGCGCGGCAACGCGATCGTGATGATAATCAGGATGATCGCGATAACGATCAGGAGTTCGATCAGTGAAAATCCACGGCGGCGCCGTTGTAGGTTCATCATACGCTTCCCTACCATCTTATGACGGCGCGGGGTTGTCCGGCGTGGAGAGAATCTGCACCGCCTTCGCCGCCGCCTAGCGGGACCGGCTTTCGCGGATCATCTGCGTCTCGTCGGAGTAGAACTTGATGCTGCCGCTACTGCCGATGGAGTTCGGTATGGCCGTAATCAGGTAGCCCTCCGGCGTCCCCTTCACCGTAAAGTGGTAGCCGCCCATCCGCCCGGTGGCCAGCGACCCGCCGAGCAACCCCGCGGCGGTCTGATCTGGCGCTTGATTCGCGAACGTAACCAGTTCCTCAAGTGAGGCGGCGTACTTTCCGCCGCTCGCATGGAACAACGCCTCCACTTGGCCGAGTCGCTCCACGGCGGATTTTGCGGCCTGCTCCTGCCTACGCATCCGCGCGCTGGTCGCATAAGACGCTACGGTGGCGACACTCGCGCAAATCAGCAGACAAGCCAGAATCACGAACCTGCTTCGATACGTCGCTGTCTTCATTTCTAATTCCCTTCAATTCGGATGTGACTCCGGACTCACCGCCGTCGCCGGTTCCGAACTGTTGTTCTCACGCACGACCATGGTCTGGTCCGAGTAAAACGTCCGCGTACCATTCGTGGCGTAGATGACCGGCTCGGCGTGCACCGCATAGCCGGTCGAGGTCACACCCACACCAAAACGGTAGCCGCCCTTCACACCGCGCGCCAGCGCCACGTCGATCAATCCCGCCGCGGATGCACCGGCTCCTCCGCTGGCGGGCCGAGTTCCGCGATCGAACCGGCGTACCTGCCGTACTGCGAGAAGTACTGCATCTCCACAGTATGAATCGTGCGGATGGCAGCCTCCGCCGCGGTCTCCGCCGCATACATGTGCGCCTTAGTATAGACCGGCACGCCAACCGTAATCAGGATCAGAATGATGGCAATCACAAGCAATCATTCGATCAGAGAGAACCCTCTGCGGCTGCCGTTCCAGTTCATCTTGCGCCTCTCTCGCATGTCTTGACGCAAGCGATCACGGCGGCGTGCAGGGAATCAATACACCGAAGGTTCGCCCGGCGGACGCGTCTTCCAGCGGCGGTGGATCCACAGCCATTGGTCTGGATACGCGCGGATCACCTGTTCCAACTGCGAGTGCAGCACCTGCGTGTCGCGCGCCTCATCGCCCGTGAAGGCGAGCGGCGGGTAGAAGCGCAGCACGTAGCGCTGCTCGGCGGCGTTCCACAACGCAAAGCCCGGGATCACCGCCGCGCCGCTGTGTGCCGCGAATTTGGCGAAGCCCGTGCCCGCGCAGGCCGGCACGCCGAAGAAATCCACGAAGACGCCGCTATCGAGCGACGCGTTCTGGTCCACCAGAATGCCGACCGCTTCGTTGCGCCCCAGCGCCTTGAGGATCGCGCGCGCGAAATCCTTCTTGCCGATCGGCCGGTTGCCCGTGAGCGCGCGCCGCTGTTCGACCATGGAGTCGATCAGCGGATTGTCGAGCGGACGCACCACCACGTTCATCGGCGCCTGCATCATCGCATGCGCGAAGGCGCTGAGTTCCCAATTGCCCATGTGCGCGGTGGCGAAGAGGACGCCGCGCCCCGCCGCGCGGGCCTGCTCGAAATGCTCACGACCTTCGAGTCGGATCCACTCGGAGAGATTGTCGGAGCGGATCGAAGGGAACTTCGCGAACGTCACCAGAATGCGCGCGATGCTCGCAAACACGCCGTCCACGATTTCGGCGTGCCGCTGCGGCGTGAGTTCCGGCAAAGCCATCGCCAGGTTCGTGCGCGCCGCGCGGCGCAGGCGGGGAATTGCCCGGTCGAGCAGGCGCGCGTAAATCCGCGCCAGGGCAAATGCCGTGCGCCGCGGCGTCCATTCGAGCGACTTCAACGCCACGCCGGCCACGCAATATTCCAGGAGGTTGCGTAGTGGGGAGCGCCGCCGCATAGAGATCCGCTTATTCGATCCAGCCGCCGCCGAGCACCAGGTCTTCACGATAAAAGACCGCGCCCTGTCCCGGTGTCACGGCGCGCTGCGGAACGTCGAAGACCACTTCCACGCGCGCGGGATCGGCCGTGCCGTGCAGCGTCGCCGCCGCCGGCGTATGTTTGTTGCGGATCTTCACCTCGGCGCGCCCGGTCCCGCCCGCGGCCACACCCGCAATCGAAATCCAGTTCACGTCCTTGGCAAAGAAACGTTCGCACTGCAAATCCGCCGTCTGCCCCACGGTGACTCGGTGCGTGGCCGGGTCGGTCGCAATCACGTAAAGCGGTGCGCCGGTCGCAATACCGAGGCCCTTGCGCTGGCCCACGGTGAAGTGATGCACGCCTTCGTGGCGGCCCAGCGTGCGCCCGTCGGTGGTGACGATCTCGCCCGAGGTGCTCTCCACCGCGACGCCCTTCTCTTTCAGGTACGCGCTCATGAACGCCGCGTAGTCTCCGTTGGGCACGAAGCAGATCTCCTGGCTGTCGCCCTTGGACGCGACGGCCAGATCCATATCGCGCGCCAGATCGCGCACCGCGGGCTTGTTCAATTCACCCAGCGGAAAGAGCGTGCGCGCCAGTTGCGCCTGCGTCAGGCCGAAGAGGAAATAGGTCTGGTCCTTCGAACCATCCACCGCATTCCGCAACTGGTAGCGCCCCGAAGCCTCGTCGAAACGCACGCGCGCGTAGTGTCCGGTGGCGATGTGCCAGGCGCCGACCGAATCCGCCATTTCCAGGAAACGGTCGAACTTGATGTAGTTGTTGCAGAGCGTGCAGGGGATGGGCGTGCGCCCCGCCAGATACTCTTCCACGAAGGGCTTGACCACGTGCTCTTCGAACTGATCCTCGAAGTTGACCACGTAGTAGGGGATGCCGATCTGCTCGGCCACATGGCGCGCGTCGTAAACGTCGTCGAGCGAGCAGCAGCGGCCGCTTGAGCCCTCGCTCGCCAGTTCCGGCAGGCGCCGCTGATTCCACAACTGCATGGTCATGCCCACGACCTTGCGGCCCTCGCGCACCAGCATCGCAGCCACCGTGGAGCTATCCACGCCGCCGCTCATCGCCACCGCGATCGGCGGTTCGGAAGCGACCGGGATTTCGGGCGAGATCGGCATTTGGGAAACGCTCGCCTCAGGCATGCACGCTAATCCTGCGCAGGTGCGTGACGCTGGAGGTGATGGCTTCGATCAGCGCATCCACCTGCGCGGTGGTGTTGTCACGGCCCAGCGAAAAGCGCATGCTGGCGCGGGCGCGCTCGTCGCTGAGTCCGATCGCCTTCAGCACATGCGAGGGCGCGAGCGCGCCGCTGGAACAGGCCGCGCCGGTGGATACCGCGAAGCCGCGCAGATCGAGCGCGATCACCATGGCCTCTCCATCGATCCCATCGAAATAAAGGTTGCTGGTGTTGGGCACGCGATTCCAGCGCGAACCGTTAATGCCGCTGCCGGGGATGCGTTCGAGTACGGCATTTTCCAGGCGATCGCGCAGCATGGTGAGGCGCTCGGTATCTTCCTTCATCCGCCGCCCCGCCAGTTCCGCGGCCGCTCCGAACGCGGCAATGCCGGGGACGTTCTCCGTGCCGGGACGGCGCTCGCGTTCGTGATGGCCGCCGAACGCAATCGGAGCCATCTGCGTGCCCTTGCGCACATACAGCGCGCCTACGCCCTTGGGAGCGTAGAGCTTGTGCCCGCTCATGCTGTAGAGGTCCACGCCGAGCGCCTGCACATCCACTGGGATCTTGCCCAGCGCCTGCACGCCATCCACATGCAGCACGGCGCCGGCCTCGTGCGCGATGCGGGCGAGTTCCGCGACCGGTTGCAGAGTGCCCAGTTCGTTATTCGCGTGCATCACGCTGATCAGCACCGTGTCGGAACGAAGCGCGCGGCGCACGTCGTCCGGGTTTACGATGCCGTTGGGCCCGACGCCGAGACAGGTGACATCCACGCCCTCTGCCGCCAGTTGCTTGATGCAGGAGAGCACCGCCGGATGTTCGATGGTGCAGGTGATCACGTGCTTGCGCCCCGCCGGTGTGGCGCGCGTGACGCCGAAGATCGCCAGATTATCGGCCTCCGTGCCCCCGCTGGTAAAGACGAGTTCCTGCGCGCTCGCGTTGATCAGCGCTGCTACCTGCCGCCGCGCCGCTTCCAGGCGCTGCTTCGCCCCCTGCCCGAAATGATGGATGCTCGAGGCGTTACCATAAACTTGACCGAGGCAAGTCACCAGCGTTTCCAGGACTTCGGGAGCGACTGGCGTGGTGGCGTTGTGGTCAAAGTAGAAGTGCTGCACGTATTCCTATTTTAGCTTGGATCGAGATAGCCTTAAGTTGAGGTCGCCCGAATCGAGAAACCTGATCGAGGAAGCCGGATCGAGGAAAACATGACCAGACCGATTCTCACTCTGACAACGGATTTCGGCACGGCGGATCACTACGTGGGTGCGATGAAAGGCGTGATTCTGGGTATCTGCCCGCAGGCCCAAATCATCGATATCACGCATGAGGTCGCGCCCTTCGCAATCGCCGAAGGCGCCTATTCCATCGCACAGGCGTGGCATTGCTTCCCGGAAAAGACGGTGCACATCGTGGTTGTGGATCCCGGAGTGGGCACGGCGCGCCGCCCGATTCTGGTGGAAGCGGGCGGCCACTATTTTCTGGGGCCGGACAACGGCGTGCTCTCCATGGTGTACCTGCACGAGAATGCCAAGGTGCGGTTGATCTCCAACCAGCAGTACTTCCGCCATCCCGTGAGCCAGACCTTTCACGGCCGCGACATTTTCGCGCCCGTGGCCGCGCACCTGGCCGGTGGAGCCCCCGCCGAGAGCATCGGCGCCGATATCGCCGATTACGCGCAACCCGCGTTCGCCGGCCCGCAGCGCTCGGGCAGCGGTCAATGGCTGGGCCAGATCATCAAAGCGGATCGCTTCGGCAATCTGATCACCAATTTCCACGTGAGCGAATTCGCCCGTCTCGGCCAGGGACCCTTTACGCTGACGGTGGGAACCCGCCGCATCACGGCGCTCGCGCAGAATTACCAGACCTGCGCGCCGGGCGAACTTTTCCTGATCGTGGGAAGCTCCGGCTACTACGAGATTTCGTTGCGCCAGGGCAACGCGGCCGAGTATACGAAATCCAAGCCCGGCGCGGCCATCGAACTCGCTACACCCTCGGCATAGTCCCCGCTAGAGACCGGCCTCTGCTCACCGGAAGATTTTTCCAACCCGTAAGCGGCGAGTCATGCGATGTACATACGCGCTCCCCAGAATGGGAGGTGATGACACCCGCACTGAAACCCAATCGCAGACGCTTTGCCCGTTACGGATTCCGCACCGATGTGACCTATTGCACCACCACCGCGGCCGGCGCGGCACTGGTGGGAAGGGGCGCCACTCTGGATATGAGCGCCATGGGAATCCTGGTGGAATTGGACCGCGCCGTCGAAGTGGGCGCCACGCTACAGATGTCGCTCGCATGGCCAGGCATCTACCACGAGTGCGAAGGCGTACGCCTGGACGTGACCGCTCACGTGCTGCGCAGCGAAGACAAGCGCATCGCGCTGCAGATCCTGACACAGGAGTTCCGCGTGCCCCGCCGCCTGCGGGTTTCACCGCCGAATGCCACCCGTTGGACCGCGCCGCGGTTCCTGGCCGAGCCCGCCAACCGCGTAGCCTGACGAGGCCCTGGCGCGATGGGTAGGCTGCCCTCCGAAGGCACCGGGCCTCCGTCCCGCAGATCCGCGTGAAAGCGCCTACCCCACCCTGGAGTATTGTATTCTCCGGCAGACATCGGGTTCGCGGGTTCGGTTCGGAGGATACTCGGGGCTTAGCGGGCGGCCAGATCTTGCAGGAAGAGTTGGCGGGACTCTTTGTACTCGTCGGGGAGCATGGGGCCGAGGGTCGCGGCCTGTTCGGCTTCGGCGCGCTCTTCAGAGAAGATGCCGCTGACGGTCTGGAACGCCATGCCGCAGGCCTCCACCACGGCTTCGTCGTAGGCGGGGGCCGCATCCACCATCATGTTGGCGCGGCTGAGAATCTCTTCCGCAGCCTGTACGCGCGCGGCGGCCTGCGCGACGATCTCGGGCCTTCGCGGCAGCTTCAATTGCGGTCCGAACGCCGCTACCAGGGTAGACCAGCGGTCCAGCACAATCAGGGCGCCGTAGCGATGGGTATCGAGCGTCATTTCGAACGCAAAGGCGCCGCCCTTGCCGCGCCCGGTGAGGCGGCGCAGGGCGATGGTGGCGGCGTTGAGTTCGCCGGTGAGCGAATCCACGAAGGCGGAGACGCAGCCGTAGAACTGAGTTTCGGTGATGCTGGGAAATCTGGTGATGCGCACGGAAGGCCTTACGCCATGTGGTCGCCGAGCGCGCGCTCGACTTCCTGCGCGTCGAGCTTCTCGCCGTTGTTCAAACGGCCCAACAGGGAGGTGATGATCTCTTTGGCTTCGTCCTTGCGGAAGTTCTTGATGAACCCGTCGAAGAAGTGTTCGCCGGCGAGGGCGTGGTTGATCTCGGTTTCCTTATTGTGGTCCTGCAGTTCGGTAAAGTAGCAGACCCTGTACTTGCCGGTGTACTCGGTCTCCCGATAAATTTCGAACATGACCTTGTCGGCTTCAAACAACATATTTGTCGAGGGTAGCACAGGCATGGACAGTACGCCGCCGAGTTTCCAGCGGCGTACCGAAACTCTGCATTGACCGGGCTTACTTTACGCTAATCGGCGCGGCG
>CAIRBY010000430.1 GCA_903876865.1 uncultured Acidobacteriia bacterium | reverse complement strand
CGTGATTGATGGCCTCGGTGAAGGTGCTCTTCACCACGCAGAGTTCGTCGGCGACCTTGGCGGTGTGGGGCAGCAGTTCGCTGAGCCAGATTCCGGCCTTGCCATGGCGCGCGAATTTGTACACCGAGGGCGCCACCGGGAAGCGCTTCTGCGCCGAGGTCATGCCGGTCAGGCGCTGGCCCTGGCGGATCGAATCCGGCAGCTCCTCTCCGAAGCGCGCGGTGAGCGCGGGCTTGTAATCGAAGAGATCCATCTGCGAGGGCGCGCCGGATTGGTGCAGGTAGATCACCCGCTTGGCCTTGGCCGGGAAGTTGGGAAAGCCGGGCAGTCCCTTGGCCGCTTCGGCGCGCGGCGCGAGCAGCGAGCCCAGGGCAACGGTCCCGATTCCGGCGGCGGCGCGGCCGAACAACTGGCGGCGGGTGAGCATGAGACGCTGTTCGCGGAGCGGGTTCATTGGCGCGTGATCACCTCGTCCAGATTCAGGATGACGCTGGCGGCGGTGGTGTAGGCGGCCAGTTCCACCGCGTCGATCGCCGGATCGCGCGGCGATTCGCCCGCCGCGAGCAGTTTTTCCGCCGCCGCGGGATCGGCCCGGTATTGCGCGAGGCGGCGGTTGAGTCCCTGCTCCAGCACGCGCACCTCGGCGTCCGTGGCCGCACGGGACGTGGCCGCACGCAAAGCCCAGCCCAACCGCCCGGATGCGGACGCGCCCCCTTCATGCATGATGCGCTCGGCGAATTTGCGCGCGGTCTCGATGTACATTTCGTCGTTGAGCAGCGCCAGCGCCTGGAGCGGCGTGGAACTCATCTGGCGCCGCACCACACAGGCCTCGCGCGTGGGAGCGTCGAAAATGCTCATCGAGGGCGGCGGCACGGTTCGCTTCCAGTAGCTGTAGACTGTGCGGCGCCAGAGGTCTTCGCCCTTGGAGCGCTCGAAGAGTTTGCGTCCCTGAAACGCGGAGAGCTGCTCCCAAAGCCCCTCGGGCTGGTAGGGCTTCACGGAAGGGCCGCCCATCTTGCTGCGCAGGAGTCCGGAGACCAGTAGCGCCTGATCGCGGATCATCTCCGCGGAGAGGCGCACGCGCGGACCGCGGGCAATCAGGCGATTTTCCGGATCGCGTTCGCGCAGCGCGGGCGTGACGTTAGACGCCTGGCGATAGGCCGCGGAGGTGACGATGAGCCGCTGCACGGCCTTCACGTCCCAGCCGGTGCGGATGAATTCCGTGGCCAGCCAGTCCAGCAGTTCCGGGTGGCTGGGCGCCTCACCCTGGGAGCCGAAATCTTCCGCCGTCTTCACCAGTCCCGTGCCGAAATACATCTGCCAGTAGCGATTCACCGCGACCCGCGCCGTCAGCGGATTGGCGGGGTCCACCAGCCAGCGGGCCAACCCGAGGCGATTGCGCGGCGCATCGGCGGGCATGGGAGGCAGGAAAGAGGGGACAGCTGCCGTGACCTTCTCCCCCGGCTTATCGTACGCGCCGCGAGTCAGCACGAAGGTATCGCGCGGCGCGGCCATCTCCGACATCACCATGGTGCTGGGGATTTTGTTCTCGATGGTGCGCCGTTCGGCTTCGAGCCGGGCGAGTTCCTGCGCGGCCACGCGGCGCTCCAAGGGGTGCGTGACGAAATACTTCGTGAGGTCGGCGGCATCTTTCGCGGATCGCTCCGCTGGCGCCGCACGCAGGATGGCCGCGGTCTCTTCCGGCACCACTTCCGGATACTCCGAATCCGTGGCCGAGATGCGAAAACGGCCCACGGCTGCGCCTTCGTACTCGCTGCCGATGCGGAACGTGAACGTCATCTCCGCGCCAGCGCCCTGCAGGCGCGAGGTCTCAATCACGGCGTAGTGAGGCTTGTTCATCTCGGGATTGATGCCCCAACCGCGCTTCAACTGGTCCGCCGGACGCACCACCAGATTCAGTTCCGATTCCTCGGATTTGAAATCGGCGGTGATCCGTCCGAGATCGACTTTACGCCCGTCGAGCCGGGCCTCGAAGAGAGTGACCACACCTTTGCCACCGGCGCCGCGGCCCGAGCCGCCACCGGGCAGGCTGGGGTCTGGCAACAGTTCCAGGCGAAATGCCGTGAGGTTGCGCAGCGAAGTGGTGGCAGTGAGTTCGTAAATCGAAGAGGGCGGTGAGGCCCCACCGGCAAGCACGGAGCCATCCGGCATGGCGCGCAGCGTCACACCGTTCTCGGCCTTGAGATCGCGCGGCGAGAGCACCTCCCACTTCGGCTGGTAGGCGAGGGCGCGCGGCTCCCACGCGGCTTGGCCTGCCGCGAGCCGCCGGTCGAGGGCGGCCAGTTCGGCGCGCGCGATTTTGATCTCCGCGTCTTTGGCTGCGAGTTGCGCCTCCAGTTCCGGAGCCGGCAAGCGCAGGAAGGGCTTGAAGTTTCCCCGGCCATCGCTGGCGCCGCCGTTGCCGGCCTCGTCCACGCTGTTGAAGAAGGCGTAGAGGCTGTAGAATTCGCGGGTGGGAATCGGGTCGTACTTATGATCGTGACAGCGGGCGCAGCCCACGGTCAGGCCCATCCAGACGGTGCCGAGCGTGCTGGTGCGGTCCACCAGATTTTCGGCATGGAACTCCTCGGCGATGCTGCCGGTTTCGGAGTTGATGCGGTTGTTGCGCTGGAAGCCGGTGGCGATTTTCTGTTCGAGCGTCGGGTTGGGCAGCAGGTCGCCGGCCAGTTGCTCGATGGTGAAGCGGTCGTAGGGCAGGTTGCGATTGAAGGCATCGATCACCCAATCGCGCCACGGCCACATCTCTTTGGCGGGGTCCACCTGATAGCCGTGCGTATCGGCATAGCGCGCGGCGTCCAGCCAGTCCACCGCCATCCGTTCGCCGAAGCGGGGAGAGGCGAGCAGGCGATCCACGGTCTTCTCATACGCATCGGGGCTTCGGTCCGCGAGAAAGGCTTCGAGTTCCTGCAGCGTGGGCGGCAGGCCGGTGAGATCGAAGCTGACGCGGCGCAGCAGGCGGGCGCGATCCGCTTCGGGCGAGGGCGAGAGAGCCTCCCGTTCCAGGCGCGCCAAAATGAAGCGGTCGATCGGGTTGCGCACCCACGCCTGTCTTTGGACGGGCGGTTCGGCGGGGCGCACAGGCGCGGCAAAGCTCCAGTGCCCCTGCCATTTCGCGCCCTGCTCAATCCACGCCCGCAGCAGGGCCACTTCTTTTTCGGAAAGCGGTTTGCGATCGGAGTAAGGCGGCGGCATGCGCAGGGCGGGGTTGGAGGGAGCCACGCGCTTGAGAATTTCGCTGCCCGCCGGATCGCCGGCGATCACCGGCGTGTGCGCTCCGCGCGCCTTCTTCGCGCCATCTTCGGTATCCAGCCGCAAGCCGGCCTTGCGGCCTGCTTCCGCCGGACCATGGCAGGTGAAACAGCGGTCGGAGAGGATCGGGCGGATATCGCGTACGAAATCCACCACCGGCGCCGCCGGCGCGCGCATCGCCATCAGGATGCCAGAACTCAGAACGGCCCGGGACAGTCGCCTCACTCGCATGCTCATGCAATCATATCGAGTTTGGTGAAGCCCCGGGCCGTAGTTTCCGTGCGGGCGCTGGCCGCCACTTACCGCGCCAGCGACTCACTCCGCCTTGAGCGATGCCATATCGATGGAGAAGCGGTACTTCACATCCGATTTGAGGATTCGCTCGTAGGCTTCGTTGACCTTCTGGATCGGAATGACTTCGACATCAGAGGTGATATTGTGCGCTCCGCAGAAATCGAGCATCTCCTGCGTCTCCGCGATGCCCCCGATCATCGAGCCCGAGAGACTGCGGCGCGCCACGATGAGGCTGAATGCCGAGATGGCCAGCGGCTTGGCAGGAGCGCCAACCAGGGTGAGATTCCCGCCGAGACCGAGCAGGTTGAGATAGGCATTGATATCGTGATCGGCGGAGACGGCATCGAGGATGAAATCGAAGCTCCCGGCATGTTTCTGCATCTCGTTGACGCTGCTGGAGACAACGACCTCGTCGGCGCCAAGGCGGAGCGCATCTTCCCGTTTCCCCGGCGAGGTAGTGAAGACGACCACGTGGGCTCCGAACGCATGAGCGAACTTCACTCCCATGTGGCCCAGTCCGCCGAGACCGACCACGCCAACCTTTTTGCCCTTGGTGACGCCCGCGCGGCGCATCGGCGAGTACGTGGTAATTCCAGCGCAGAGCAGCGGCGCGGCTCCGGCGAGATTGAGGTTGGCGGGGACGCGCAGCACGAAGCGTTCATCCACGACGATGCTCTCGGAGTAGCCGCCATAGGTGACTCCGCCGAGATGCTTATCCGGTGAGTTGAAGGTGAGCGTCATGTTCGGGCAGAAATTCTCCAGCCCGGCTTTGCAGTGGGGGCAGGTGCCGTCCGAATCCACCATGCAGCCGACCGCAGCCAGATCCCCCGCCTGAAACCGGGTCACCGCCGCGCCGACCTTGGTGACACGGCCGACAATCTCGTGGCCAGGGACGATCGGGTACGCAGTGGACATGAACTCGCTCCACTCGTTCCGCACCGAGTGAATATCGGAGTGGCAGATGCCGCAGAAGAGGATCTCAATCTGGACGTCGTGTTCGGTTGGTTCGCGCCGCGCGATCGTGGCAGAGGCAAGCGGCGAGGTCGCACTGGCGGCAGAGTAGGCTTTCGTGTTGTGCATGAGGATGGTGCTCCTTGTGTTCTGTTCGGCGCTGGAGCCGCTACGGCTTCAGGCCTGATACTGTTCGTCGCTGACCGGTTCCATCCAGTCGGCGGTCTTGCCGTCCAGCTGCTCCTGAATGGCGATGTGAGTCACTGCCGTGGTGGGCGCGGCCCCGTGCCAGTGTTTCTCACCCGGCGCGAACCAGATCACGTCACCGGGGCGGATCTCTTCCACCGGACCGCCCCATCGCTGGGCCCGGCCGCACCCGGAGGTGACGATCAGGTTCTGGCCCAGCGGATGGGTGTGCCACGCCGTCCGCGCACCCGGTTCGAAAGTCACGCAGGCGCCGACCACGCGCGCCGGAGCGGGCGCGTGGAAAAGCGGGTCCACCCGCACCGTGCCGGTAAAATAGTCCGCCGGCCCTTTGCCGGAAGGTTGTGAACCGCCTCGTTTGATTTCCATTTGTGAATCCTTCCCCACCGGCGGCTCAGCGCCCGGTCATCTGCTCAATGTGTTCGGGATAGCGAGCCCCTTGCACCGTGATTTGCGATGCCGCACTCTCGATTTCCTGGAGATCGTCGGGCGTAAGCTCGACCGACGCCGCCCCGAGGTTCTCTTCCAGGCGGTGCAGCTTCGTGGTGCCGGGGATCGGGACAATCCACTTCTTCTGGGCCAGCAGCCAGGCCAGCGCGATCTGCGCGGGTGTCGCCTGCTTCCGTTCCCCGATGCTGCCGAGCAGATCGACGAGTGCCCGGTTTGCCCGCATCGCCTCGGGCGTGAAGCGGGGCAGAATGTTGCGGAAATCGGTGCCGTCAAGCTTGGTGTTCTCGTCCATCTTGCCGGTGAGGAAGCCCTTACCCAGCGGACTGAATGGAACGAAGCCAATTCCCAGTTCCTCCAGGGCCGGCAGCACTTCCTTTTCCGGGCCTCTCGTCCACAGCGAGTATTCGCTCTGCAGAGCAGTCACGGGTTGGACCGCGTGGGCGCGGCGGATCGTCTTCACGCCGGCTTCGGAGAGGCCGAAGTGCTTGACCTTGCCCTCGAGGATCAGTTCCTTCACCGCTCCCGCCACGTCTTCGATGGGCACGTCCGGGTCCACACGGTGCTGATAGAAGAGGTCGATTGCCTCCACCCCGAGCCGCTTCAGCGACTCTTCGGCGACCTGCCGGATGTGCTCGGGCCGGCTGTTCAGCCCGGCCTGTTTGCCGGTGTTCGGATCCAACTGGAAACCGAATTTGGTGGCAATCACCACCTGCCCGCGGAAGGGCGCGAGGGCTTCACCGACCAGGTCTTCGTTGATGAACGGGCCGTACACTTCCGCCGTATCGAAGAACGTGACACCGCGTTCCACGGCCGCCCGGATCAGCGGGATCATCTCCTGCTTGTCTTTAGCCGGACCGTAGCCGAAGCTCATGCCCATGCAGCCGAGCCCGATCGCCGATACTTCCAGGTTGCTCTTTCCCAGCTTGCGCTGCTGCATTCCTTCTCCTTCACTCCGCTCAGGATTCCACCCGGGAACCGAGTCTCTGCTTCCAGGGTAGAGCCGAACTCGCGGGAGGCGGTATCCCGATCCTTCCGAATTCTTGCCTATTCCTCTTACACTGTTGACTTCCGCACAGAACCAGAAGCAAGCTTAACGTTGAGGCAAACGAGACCGTGACCAGAGCTACCTCGCGAAAACGAGCTACTCCGAAGCCTGATCGGGCGCGGGAACTGCGGGCGGAGCTGGCCCGCAAGATTGCCTTGTTCATTGGCTTGGCGGAGGACCGGGCAACGGAGATTCCCGGGCTTACCCTGCACCGGCGGACCTCCCCTACGGCTCCGTGTTCCATGACCTACGAACCGGGCGTGACCGTGATTGCGCAGGGGCGAAAGCGGGTAGATCTGGGGCGAAGCACGTTCTTTTATGGCGACTCGCGCTACCTGTTGACCGCTGTCGATTTGCCGATCGTCAGCCAGATTGTCGAGGCCAGCGAAGCGGCTCCGTGCCTTGCGATGTCGCTGAAGCTGGAGATGCCGGCGATCCGGGAACTTCTCAGCCAGGAGGAGATGCAGGTGGCGGAGACGCCGGCTCACACTCCCGCCATGGCGACCGGCGAGGCTACGGTGGAATTCCTCAGTGCCTGCTGCCGGCTCATCGACCTGTTGGACACACCACGGGACATTCCCTTCCTGAGCGGCCTGATCCAGCGCGAACTCGTGTACCGGATCCTGCGCGGACCGGAGGGCGTGCGATTGCGAGCGATTGCCACGCTGGGCGATCAGAGCCACCGCACCGCGAAGGCGATCGCCTGGATCAAGGCGAATTATGCGAAGCCGCTCCGGGTGGAAGATCTGGCGCAACTGGCCGGGATGGGCCCTTCCACACTGCACCACCATTTCCGGGCGCTGACCTCAATGAGTCCGCTGCAGTATCAGAAGCAACTCCGGCTGCAGGCGGCCCGGGGACGCATGCTCGTGGATGGCCTGGACGCGGCGAGTGTCGCGTTTGAAGTGGGGTACGAAAGTGCGAGCCAGTTCAACCGCGAATACGGCCGCCTCTTCGGCCAACCGCCGATGCGGGACATCCGGACGCTCCGCTCGCCGAGCGCACCGCCGCTCGAATCGGTGAATCGCCGGTAAGCGGGGAGTTCCAACGGGCTGTTGGAGCGGTGCGGACTGGCAAGATTACCGGCGGTGCACCGAGCATTTCGCGGGCTCCGCAGCCCGCGGATGAATCCCCTGCCCCGGCAAGGCCGCTTCCACCGTACACTCGAAGAGGCGCACTCCGATGAAACAGAAACCACCGCACATCCCCACTCTGAACTGGCGCAACATACCGGAGCACGATTTCTTTCTGGTCGCCAAGTCCTATCGCATGGCGGCAAAGAAGTTGGTGGAATCGCTCAACCCACGCCCGGGACCACTGACCGATTTCGACCTTTGCCCGGTGCTCTCCATGTACCGGCATGCGCTGGAGGTGCACCTGAAGGTCATTATCCTCGGTGAAGGCGGCAAGTTCGTAGCGGCGCCTCCGGACGAATGCTCGGTCCATAAAACCCATTCGATGTCCTGGTTGGCGCAATCCGTGTGCCAGATCATCTTAGCGGTGAAGTGGGAGCAGGAGTTCCGGTGTGAGGGGATAGAAAATCTGACCGACTTCAAGGCGCTTGTCGAAGAAGTGAATGCCATCGATCCCGACTTCTATGCATTTCGCTATCCCGCCGGGTTCAACATCCATCAATTTGCGGCCAAGCTGGAGGCACTGTTCGACCTGTTGGAATGTACGGCGGATGGTCTGGCGGCCACTAGCGACATGCAGATGGGGGGATGCAGCACCGGACGACGAACTCGACGGTGGGAACGGGTTTACTCCGACGATCCACTAGGGCGCCAGGCCGCCGCCCTGTATCTCTCGCCGCTTCGGGTCAGGCAGCCTAAACAGTCCAAATGGCGGTGAGTACACGCTCGAAGTTGCCACCGAGAATGAGCTCAATATTTCGGCTGGAGTAGTTTCTACGCACCAGGCCTTCGGTCAGATCGTAGATTTTCTTCGCATAGACGATTCCATCCAAGTCAAATCTCCTGGCAGGTTGAGCGCGGCTGTCGCGCCCGTCCAGATCCACGTCGCTCCCGATGCCGACGTGCTCAACGCCGACCAGTTTGGTCACGTGGTCAATGTGATCCAGCACGTCCTCGATCGTGACCCGGGGTGCCGCCCGAACGAATGTACGGACCATGGTGATACCCATCACCCCACCCTTCGCCGCCATGTGCCGGATGGCATCGTCCGTCTTGCACCGGGCACTGCCCGGAACCAGCGCACGGCAGTTGGAGTGCGTCACCAGGATCGGCTTTCGCGACGATTCGATGGAGTTCATCGTGGTCACGTCGCCACAGTGCGAAATGTCCACGGCCATACCGACACGATTCATACGCTCCACAATCTGTACGCCGTATTGGCTCAGGCCAACGTCTCTCCGGTCTGAAGATCCACCGCCAAGCCGGTTGCCGTTATAGGTTAACTGGGAGACCCTCTGGCCGAGGGCGTAAAACCGGTCCACATCCTCAACCGTGCGAAAATGCGCGGAGTTCTGCTGGCCGATCAGAATGCCCATCTTTCCGAGCAGTTTGGCCTGCTTGAATTGGGCGGCGCCTTCGATGCGCTCGAACTGACCGCTGTGCGCGGCGAGGAACGCATTCCACCCGGTGATGTCTCTCAGTGAAGCCTTGTAGATGTCTCCGTCCGTAAACCCGACAGCCGGGTGAAACACGGTGATTCCCGAGTCTCTCAACCGCAGGAAGTCGGCTTGCTGGAACTGTCCCGGATTGGTTTCCCAGGCTGACAGCTTCCTGGAGTTCAAGGTCAGGAGACCCAGCATATCGATCACGGTGGAGCGCCGTACCAGGTCTACGGCGCGAACCGGATACCGATGCCCGGCAGTTCCGCCGTTTCCAAGGCGCGCGGTGTGACGTATGGCCGCATGCCCGCTTCCGTCAGGATTTGCCCCGTGCGGGGGGCGATGGCGCTGGGCGCGACGGGTAGCGCTCCACCGGGCTGGAAGCTCGGGTCGGAGATGCGGCCCATGTGCCAGAGCTGAAGAAACATGCGGCCACCGGCGCGACGCACCGCGCCGGTGACGAGGCGCCAGCCGGCCACCTGCTCGTCCGAATAGATGCCGGGCGTATTGGGAGAGCCCGTACCCTGCGGCGAAATCGCTGTGGCTTCCGTGACGATCAGGCCCGCCGATGCTCGCTGGCAATAGTAGGTCGTCATCAGCGGCGTTGGAACGCGGCCTGGGCCGGCGCGCATGCGCGTGAGCGGCGCCATCAGCATGCGGTTCGGCGCAGCAACGGCACCGATGCGAAGAGGAGTGAAGAGAGTGGGAGGGTTCATGATTTTGTTCAGCGTTTGGTGGTGTGGCAAGCCGCGGATGACGCCAGCCAACCGGAAGACGGCGTCATGCGGACTTTCCAGCACCGGACAGGGGGTGCTGGCTCTTTGGCTTCTGGGACGCGATGAACTCCAAGATGTCGAAATGTTTGACTTTGCGGTCGGGGAAGAAGCTGTCGATCGCGTCCTTTTCGTCCTGGAAGGTCTTCAATTCCGTTTCCAGCAGTACTTCCGCCGGCAGTTCGATTTCGCTCGGCTTCACATCGAATATTGCCAGGCTTCCACCCGCCTCATGTAGCTTCGCCTGAGCAAAGAGCAGGGTGCCCAGGCCGGTGCTGTCGAGTTTGCGAAGGTCGCCGAGGTTCAACGCGATGCGGATCATTCCGGCCGTTACGAGGCGGTCGAGTTCGGTGCGGAAGTCCAAGTCCTCCCGCCCGAAAATGAGCTGCCCGTGCAGATCCAGAATCTCGATTCCTTCCGTGCTGCGGGACGCGATTTCAAGCGACATCTTTGTGCACCATGCGAAGGGTGGAGTGCTTCTGCGTCTCGCCGGGAGACCCGATGCACCACCACAGGATCAGCAAATTGCCGTTTGTTCCGGTACCTGAGCAGCGCGTGGGAGGCGCTGCCCCAATCACTTCTGGCGACTTTCCGCACGGGTCCGCAGATCCCGGGCAGCCTGGAACCAGTCCTGGTCCGGCGACCCCTCCGGGCAGCCTCTGGCACGCCACAGCGTGTAGGCCAGGGCGGCGGTATCCTGATGCCCAAAGAGAGCGACGCCGTGTTCGTTCACAGCCTTCCGAAGCACCTGCCCGGTCTGCTCGTGAGCCCGTCCCGAGTGGTCGAGGGCCTGCCGGGAAAGCTCCCGGCCCGTCTGGTGGTCACCTTTCTCATACGCTTCCGCGGCGCTGCGGTGAGCGTGGGCGGCCAAGTCGTGCAACTCCGCGGCTCGTTGATGGTTCTCGTAATGTGATCCGTTGTTGAAGCGTGTGGACATTTCAGAGCCTCTCTATCTCCCCCGAATTTGTGATGGGTTCCGTTGCGAACCGGCACAGGTGATCCGAGCACTCCATCGCCCGTTGGGAGTGCGCCGCCCATGCGTGCTGCCCGGTGCCTTTCCAGTTCGCCTGGTGCATGAGCTTTTCTCGTTTGGAACCGCGGACATCGTTGTTCCCACTTGCACGAGGTACGCCACTCTCACCCACAGCAGGAATGGCCGCCTGATCGTAACCACTGCTCACGACCACGCGATCCCGGGCGACGCATGGTCAGGGGACACACGATCTGAGCCGCTGTGACGCCAGGTTTTCGATGCGAACTTTGCACTTGCGGCAACATCTTCTGCACCTCCCGGCAGCAGTTGCAACGAGCCTGGACCCAGACACAAGCGGGGTAGCGCGCCGGATCGCCCGCCGGGAGGTCTTGATCAGGAGCAGTACACGGCAATGCGTGCTTCCGCGATGGCGTGTCGAGGGGTGCTTCCTTCACCACGCGAACCCGCTCGAACGTTCTGCCTTCGATCGGCAATGAAAGTGCCATGGAAAGCGGCGTGGCTCGCCACTGCGCTTTTCCACCGCAGCACTGTAATTTTTGCTGCTTCCGAATGCGGCATCGGCGCCTCCCTGAAACCTTTGGGGCACCATGAGCTTCGCCGTTGCGCTTTCAACTGCAGCAAAGTCGACTATGCTGCTTCAAAATGCCGCAACGGCGCAACTTTGGCGCGCAGTCCCGGGGAGCTAGAGCCGTACTCGAACGTATCTGCCGATGCCTTTCCACCGATCAACCTCCGCCCGCCGCTCACTTGTTCTGCAACTTTGCGGATGCGTCATACGCGGTGCATCCAGCCGTCCCCCTCGCCGGCACAACCCAGGCAATCTTCTCCGGAACGGAGTGCCTCCGGCTTGGGGCTACGTCTTGAAAGGTGCCGCGGTGGAGAGGGTCTTTACGGTGATCGGATTGCACGTGTCGCAATGTTCGCGCCAGCCTCAGAAGACCAACATGAGTCGAGGTTTGCTCTGAGTAACGGGTCGAACGGAATAGTAACGCAATCATCCTGAAAGGAAATTATCAATGAAGAATGATGAACAACTGAAGTCAGACGTTGAGCAGGAATTACGCTGGGAGCCCAGTGTGAGCGCCGAGAAGATCGGCGTCTCGGTGAAGGGCGGTGTTGTCGAACTCGACGGTCACGTCGAGAGCTATTACGAAAAGTGGGGCGCCGAACGCGCCGCCATGCGCGTTGCCAATGCAAAGGCCGTCGCCAGTGAGATCAAAGTCGAGTTGCCCTCTTCCTCCACCAGAACCGATGAAGACATTGCGCGAACCGCCCTGGATCATCTGACGTGGAACTACTCCGTGCCGAATACGGTGAAGGTGCTGGTGACGGATGGAGCAGTGACGCTCAAGGGCACGACGGAATGGCAGTACCAGAAAGAAGAGGCGGAGAGGACGGTTCGCCCGCTGATGGGTGTGAAGTGGATTGACAACGAAATCACGATCACGCCGAAAGTCAGCGCCGTCGACGTAAAATCCCAAATTGAATGCGCCTTGAAACGTAACGCGGAGACGGACGCCAGACACATTACCGTGGAGACAACGGAGGGCAGCGTGATCCTGCGCGGTCACGTCCGTTCCTGGGCCGAGCGCAAAGAAGCCGAACATGCCGCGTGGGCGGCGCCGGGCGTGACCACGGTAGAGGACCTCATCGCGATCAGCTAGGCGCGAGCTCCGAACGCCGGCGAACCCGGGAAGGGCTCCCGCCTTGACGGCGGGAGCCACCGCTTCCCGGCGCGAGATTCGCCCTCGCAGGAGTAAAGGCCCCAAAGAGTGCGCCGCCCTCAGAATTCAATCACGGGGCGCAGGTAGAAGTGCAGCGAAATCGATTTGGACGAAAGGAATTGCCAGTATGTATGAAAAGAACTCGGTAGTAGCGATTTACGGAACTCACGCCCAGGCAGAAGAGGCAGTCAAGGAACTGCAGAAGGCCGGATGTGACATGAAGAAACTGTCCATTTGCGGCAAGGATTATCATACCGACGAGAACGTCGTCGGGTATTACAACGCCGGCGATCGCATGAAGTACTGGGGAAAGCAGGGCGCCTTTTGGGGTGGCCTGTGGGGAATGTTGTTTGGAGCGGCCTTCTTCGCCATCCCAGGCCTGGGGCCGGTACTGGTAGCCGGCCCGTTGGCCGCCTGGATTGTCGGTGCACTGGAAGGCGCCGTGGTGATGGGCGGGTTGAGCGCGCTCGG
Organism: uncultured Acidobacteriia bacterium; assembly: GCA_903876865.1. Taxonomy (GTDB): domain Bacteria; phylum Acidobacteriota; class Terriglobia; order Bryobacterales; family Bryobacteraceae; genus Solibacter. Next base: position 2,705 of record CAIRBY010000430.1, on the reverse strand, counting down.
CGCCGGATTGTACAGCATCGGGATTCCCAAGGACAGCATCGTGCAGTACGAGGCCGCGCTCAAGGCTGACAAGTTTCTGCTCCTGGCCCACGGCAGCCGGGAGGAGATCGGCAAGGCGAAGGACATCATGCAGGCGATGAACCCGATCCGGGTTACCGTGCACGCAGCGGAACGCGAGGAACCCGTATTGATCGGCGAAAGATAAACGTGCGGACCCAGGCGAACCGGCGGCCGGTGGAAGCACCGACCCGGTTCGCCGCCGTCATCGCACCGGCTCCGGCAGGCACCGGGGCCGGGCAACAATCCTCCGCCGGCGAGAGGTTGGTGGCAATTCTAGTGGACGACGAAAAGTCATGAGCGAACTGATCCCTGCAAACCATACGACATACCACCTCCTGCCAACCGAGATCGAGGGCTTCGATTCTCTGGCGGAACTCGCCCTGGACATGCACTGGTCCTGGAACCATGCCACCGACGAGGTGTGGCGAGAGCTGGATGCGAAGCTTTGGGCAATGACCAACAACCCCTGGGTGGTCCTGCAGACAGCCTCCCGCGACCGGATCACGCATGTGTTGAGCGATCCCGTTTTCCGGAAGAACGTGGATAGCCTGGTGGAAGCCAGCCGGCAGGCGGCCGAAACGCCGGCATGGTTTCAGCGCCACCATCCTGAGTCGCCATTGACGTGCGCCGCGTATTTCAGCATGGAATTCATGCTGAGCGAGGCGCTGCCCATCTACTCGGGCGGGCTCGGAAATGTGGCGGGCGATCAGCTCAAGGCCGCCAGCGACCTGGGTGTGCCGGTAGTTGGTGTGGGACTGCTCTACCAGCAGGGCTATTTCCGCCAGGTAATCGACAAAGAGGGAGTGCAGCAGGCGCTGCACCCGTTCAACGATCCCGGGCAGTTGCCGATCACGCCGCTGCGCCAGCCCAACGGCGAGTGGTTGCGCCTGGAGATTGCCTTGCCCGGTTACTCGGTCTGGTTGCGCGCCTGGCAAGTCCAGGTTGGCCGCGTGAAACTATACCTGCTGGATAGCAATGACGCGGCGAACTATCCCGCGCATCGGGGAATTACCAGCGAACTCTACGGAGGGGGGCCGGAACTGAGGCTCAAGCAGGAAATGCTCCTCGGAATCGGCGGATGGCGGCTCCTGCGTGCGCTCGGCCTGCAACCGGAAATCTGCCACCTCAATGAAGGCCACGCGGCGTTCGCGGTGCTGGAACGCGCACATCACTTCATGGAGGAGAGCGGGCAACCCTTCGAAGTCGCTCTGGCGGTAACACGAGCGGGGAACCTCTTCACCACCCACACGGCGGTGGCTGCGGGCTTTGATCGATTCACGCCCGCCCTGATGGAGCAATACCTGGGAAGGTACGCCGAAAAGCGGCTTGGAATCACGCTTCACGATCTGCTGGCCCTTGGGCGAGAGAACCCGGCGGACGCCTCGGAGCCGTTCAACATGGCGTACCTCGGGGTGCGCGGAAGCGGGTCGGTGAACGGAGTCAGCCGTCTGCACGGAAGGGTAAGCCGGCATCTGTTTCAGCCGCTGTTCCCGCGCTGGCCGGAGGAGGAAGTCCCGATCGGGCACGTGACCAACGGAGTCCACATGCCGACCTGGGATTCGGACGATGCCGACGATCTTTGGACCCAAAGCTGTGGCAAGGAGCGCTGGCTGGGGACAACGGAGAGTCTGGAGCAGGACATCCGGCGGGTCTCCGACCCGGTGCTCTGGCAATTCCGCTCTTCGGCGAGCAAGGCACTGGTCGAGTATGCTCGCGAACGCTTATCCCGGGACCTTGCCGCAGGGGGGGCGCCGCCTGACGAAGTGGAAGCCGCCAAACATCTCTTTGACCCCAAGACGCTCACGCTGGGCTTTGCACGGCGCTTCGCGACCTACAAACGGCCCAACCTCTTACTGCATGACCCGGACCGGCTGCTGCGCATCCTCACCAACTCTCAGCGCCCGGTGCAACTCATCATCGCCGGCAAGGCGCATCCCGCGGACCTGGCGGGACAGGCATTGATCTCGGAGTGGGCGGAGTTCATGCGGCTGCCCGAGGCTCGTCCCCACGCAGTCTTTCTTAGCGACTACGACATGCTCCTGACGGAGCACCTGGTGCAGGGCGTGGACGTTTGGATCAACACACCCCGCCGGCCCTGGGAAGCCTGCGGCACCAGCGGCATGAAAGTTCTGGTGAACGGAGGGCTCAATCTCTCGGAGTTGGATGGCTGGTGGGCGGAGGCCTATTCACCGGAGCTTGGTTGGGCGTTGGGGGACGGTCTGGAACACGGCGACGATCCGGCATGGGATGCAGTGGAGGCCGAGGCACTCTACGAACTGCTCGAACGCGATGTGATCCCCGAGTTTTATGCGCGCGACGGGCAGGATATCCCCACGGCGTGGGTGGCGCGGATGCGCAATAGCATGGCGAGCCTGACACCCCGCTTTTCCGCCGACCGCGCGGTACGCGAGTATACCGAGCAACGCTACCTTCCGGGGGCGGCCGCCTATCGGGAACGTGCGGCCGGCAAGGGGTCCGGGGGCCGGAAGCAGGTGGATTCGCTGCACGCCCTGGAGACGGCATGGCCCGCCCTGAAGCTGAGCGCAACCAGGCTTGAGACCAGCGCCGGGCAGCACCTCTTTGAGTTCGAGGCATACCTGGATGAGCTCGACCCGGCCGCGGTGCGAGTGGAACTCTACGCCGAT
>CAIRBY010000429.1 GCA_903876865.1 uncultured Acidobacteriia bacterium | reverse complement strand
CGGCTTCGCCGGCGGCCAGATCAGCCAGGAGTGTCCGTAGCTCACTATGCAGGGAATCGTGGCGGACATGCGCATCGCCGTGGCGCCGGGACAGACCATTTCCCTGCCCGCGCCTCCCGATACCCTTGGCGCGCTTGCCCTCACGCAGCCCAGACCAGTTCCGGGCACGCAGCCCCAGGAAGGGAGCGCGGACCTGCTGTCCATCCGCGGCGGCCAGCTCAAATGGACGGCTCCGCCGGAGGGCCGGTCGGAAGTGCTGCTGGTCCGCCACGTGTTCCGCAGTTCGCCCACGCGGTAAATCAACCGAGCCGACGGCACTTACTCCAAGGACAGCCTATACGCGCTGATCGACTACCTGAACCCCGACGCCACGCGCGCTTATCTGAAGACCACGCACGAGGTCTACAAGCAACTCTTCGGCCAGGAGTTCGGCAAAACCGTACTCGGCTTTTTCGGCGACGGACCAGACTACACGGGCTTCATTCCCTGGACGCCCAAGCTGCTCGAGGCATTCCTCGAACAGAAGGGCTGCGATTTGCAGCCCTACCTGCCGCTCTTCTTAGCTCCCAAATTGACGGCGGAGGCCAGGCGCGTGAAGGCCGACTACTGGGACGTCTGGAGCGGCATTTTCGGTGAGAGCTTCTACGGCGTGCAGGCCGAGTGGTGCGCCCGCAACGGACTGGAATACCTGGTGCATCTGAATCACGAGGAGTTGATGTTGAACCTGTCGCGCGGCGAGGATCTGATTCGCAACGAGGGCGACTTCTTCCGCGACCTGCGGCACGTGCAGATCCCCGGCATCGATAATCTGAACCAGCTTAGTCCCGCCGCCGTGAATGGCGAAGACACCACCTACGCCGTCACCAACAACTTCCCGACGCTGGCCTCGTCGGCGGCTCACTTGTTCGGGCGGCCGCGCGTGTGGACCGAAGGGGGCGGTGGCACTGGCGTGGACGGCAAGTTCCAGTTGGACTACCAACTTGTGCGCGGCGTCAACGCGCCGCAGATCCGCATCCCGGCGATCCGCGGCGCCGGGATGTCCGGGGAAGCGCCGCCGCAGGCCGCCATGCTGGCGTGGTACACGAACCGCGCGTCCTATCTATTGGCCATTGGCCGGCCGGCACTCAGGCTGGCTCCGGTTCCGAACGTCCTGGGCCGGTCCATTTACCAGACAGCGCCGCTCATTTTTGCGCTTGCCGTCGCCTATCGATGGCAGATTACGGTGAAAGCCGCGGCGGCGCTCGATCGGAACCATCGCGAATGGAGTGAATTGTACCCAGACGAAACCCACGTGGCGCGATAACCCGGTGCCGTCCACCACACTCTCGGCCAGCCCTACCGGCGTCCCGTGAGTTGATGGCTGCCGTCCGAACAGACTGCCGGAAATCTCAAACTTCTACTGCCAGCCCGGCAAAGCCGGGGGATCTCCTGTTGTTGTTTAGCCGTGGGCCCCGTGATTTCGTCCCACGCTCGACGGTTCTGAGGGCGCGAGGCACAGCATTTTCTGGCACGACTGGAGCCTACAACTGCTCGGTTAACAGCATTACCGCTTGTAGGCAGCTATTGTGGCAAACACGAGACGCACACGCGAGAAAAACGAATATTTGCGGAATTTGGGGGGACTTTGGGGGTACCCTCACCACGCTCTTTCCGGGCCAGTCTCGAGAAATGCGGTTTCACGGCCCCAATCCTTCGAGCGAGCACTCCGCTCCCATTTATGCACTGCGATTCGCTCACTAGCCACTGGAAGCTTTGGCGCGCCGCTGTCGCTAGGGTCTATCCTCGATGTTCACGAATCGCCACGTCACGGCGGGGAGGATTTTCGAGGAAGTCTACATCACCTCGAAATCCCGAGCCGCCCCCTTACTCAACCACCACTCCCCCAGGTGGTACGGTTCGCCGGCTGGTCCAGCAGATGGCGTTCAGAATCATTTTCCGAATCTGCGGTTGGTCGAGCGCGGCGATGTAATGCAGGCCTGTGAATCCGAAGGCCCGACCGCCGTTGGGACGCTCGAAAGCCCACGCCAAAACGTGATCTTTGGGCGCCTCCTTGGGCAGGTTAGCGCGCAAGATCGGCACGATGTGTTTCGCGTCCGAGTTAAAAATCAGCGTCGGATAGAACTCGTCCTCGTAGGTGAACGGGATGATGCCGCGCGAGATCGGATGCGACGGCGTCGCCGGCTTCAGCGTCACACCTTCGGTGGTGCGATCGAACATGCCATTGCGCTTGGCGCCCAGAAACTCGACGAACGGGATCGTGGTATCGCCGGTCGGAACGGTCGACGCCTGATGCAGGCACACCAGACCGGCCCCTGCGGCCATCGCCTTCTTCAATTGCGCGATCCGCGCCGGATTCTGCATCGGCGGCGGATCTTCGTTCACCCCGTCGAAGTAGAGCACGATCGTGGACGCTCCGTCCAACGCTGCCGGATCGGACGGCCACGCCGTGGGGTATTCCGTGACTTCCACACCCTTGAATGTCGCAGACCCCTTCAGGAACGACTGGATCTTGGGAATCGCGTTTGGATAATCGTGCTCTCCCGGTGGATGGCTCTTCTTGCCTCCGATCAGAACGATCTTCCCGGATACCGGCTTCTGTTGAGCAATCGCCCCGGCGGCCAGCCCCAAGCACGCCATCAAAACAATTCTTCGATTCATCTCACGTCCCCTTCACCATCATGATCGCGGAATTACGCCAACTCTTGCCGGAAGAAGGCGAGGCTTCCCGCGGCGTCCTGCGCGATCTCGCCCTTGGCTTCAATCGAAATCCCGCCGTGGTAATTCATCTTCTTCACCAGACCGAAAAAGTGTCCGTATTCAGAATCCTCAGACGGACTCTTCGGCCAAGTCCCCTGGTTGGGATTGGCAAAATGCAAGTGCACGATGCGCTCCCGTGCCCGCCAAACAATATCCGGATCTTCGTTCATCGAGCGCATCTGATAGTAGTCGATCATCATCCGGATATTTGGAAGGTTCACCTCATTCACCAGCTTGAAAACCTCCGCCCCGGTGGTAAGAATGTTGCAGTTTTTTGCCGTGATCGGCTCCACCGCCACCGTAATCCGATGCTTGCGCGCGATCCCGTCCGTCATCCCCAGGAACGCCTTGATCTGCTGCCATGCCCGGTCGCGCGAGAAGCCTTCCGCCACGTTTCGCGACCCACCGCTCCCCCACACCACGATGATCGCGCCAAGCTGCCGACATCGATCCAGAGACCGATCCACATATTTTGTCAGTTCCGCCATGTTGGCTTCGTCCCCCACCACGCGCAAGGTGGGCAGGTTTGGAAAAGCGGGCGGCGGAGTGGTGAAGAAGTTGAGCCTCTTGCAGCGGATAGGCGAGGACAGCACCCGTTTCTTGAAACTCTGAAACTCGCCCTCGCTCATGCCCGCGATCTCGCAGACCGAGGGCTCATGATAGTCGAACCCGTACTTTACGGCGTCGTCGAAGTCCTTCGTGTTCTTAACTGCGCCGAACTCATAGTTTCCGAAACGGGCCAGCGCCGGGATGGCGGCAGCCGCCATCCCGAGCCCACCCACAAACTGCCGCCGCGAGATGCCTGAGATTTCGCGCATGTTAGAACACCAGCTTCAGTGCGAACTGAATAATTCTCGGACCGCCACTGAGAGGATCTCCTGGAGCGGCATTTAGCCCCGCGAAGCCGTTATTGCTGAACGAACCGGTGGCGTTGCCCAGCGTCTGCGTGATCTGACCGAAGGACGCCGAAGTCACACTGGCGCTCGGGTTGTTGAAGTTCGTATGGTTGAAGATGTTGAAGAACTCCGCACGGAACTGCAACTTGACTTTCTCCACCAGCGGAATCGTCTTGAACAGCCCCATATCCCACGCGAACATGTTGGGGCCGCGCAGGATGCCCTTCCCCAAGGTGCCGAAGGTACCGATGGG
>CAIRBY010000428.1 GCA_903876865.1 uncultured Acidobacteriia bacterium | reverse complement strand
TGCTGGACCGAAACCGCACTCCGCTTCGGTTTCGCAGGGGCGGGTGTGGGATCGTCCCCAGACAGCGGCGTGCGCGGGAGCGCGGGCGTGGGCTCTGGCCCCGAAGCGGCTGCAGGCTGCGGCACTTTCGATACGGTTGGCTTGGGAGAGAGGCTCGGCGCCGGCTCGGGTTCGGGTGACGGGTTTCGGTCCGGGGATGCCAAGTCAGGCCGCACAGAGGGCGCAGGGGCGGTGGATAATGCCTGTGGAGCCGTGGCAGCAGCCACTGGCGCGGGCGAGTGAGCGGCCATTGCGGCGAGATCGAGCAGCCACTGGGATGGTGAGGGGAGCGGTACACCTTGCGGGGTGGCGGGCGACGTTCCGTAGGGCTGAACCGGATGCTCGATGCCAAGCAGCGCTTCCCAGTCCGGCAATGGGGCGGGTTCGGCTGATGGTAGGGGCTCGGAGAGGGGCAGCGTCTGCGGCGCGGCAATCTCAGGCGGAATGGGGGACGTGGCAGCGGGACCGCAATGGGCGGCGTCCAGTTGGGATTGGCCTTGCTGAATTGAGCCTTGCTGTACTGAGCCCTGCTGAACTGGGCCCTGCTGAACTGAGCCCTGCTGAACTGGGCCCTGCTGAACTGAGCCCTGCTGAACTGAGCCCTGCTGAACTGAGTCTTGCTGTGCCGGGTCTTGCTGCGCCGAGCCTTGCAGCACGAAGTCCCGCAAGAATTGAGGGAAGAGCCCGGGAAGCGGCGCGATGGGGGCGCCTGATTGCGCAGCCGAGCCCAGGGTCGATGCCGCTGGAACGGGCGCGCCGGGAAGTGCGGAGACGAGAGATGCCGGTACTGCGAGAGCAGCCACGCGCCCTCAATTGCATCTGGACGGCCAAATTGGGCGCATCGCATTTTCAAGGATTTACTCGCCGCGTACCCGCCACAATCCTGCCACTCCCCGCGCATTCGCCAATTTTCTGTCGCCGCCCGCACTGCTCCCTACCTCTCTCATCGACCGTATTCGCTGTGTTTTGAGCTGTCTTCCCTTCCGCCCGCCATTGGCCCTCTTCGTGCAATTGCCCCATCGCCATGGACCCCATGACCGCTACCGCCGCCAGTGGACTTCGCGCCCGTATGGAATCGCTCGACCTGCTGGCCAACAACATCGCCAACGCCTCTACCGGCGGATACAAGGCTGACCGCGAGTTCTACAGTCTGTATACGGCTCCCGAGGCCGGGGGCAACGACTTCCTCTCCACCATGCCGGTGATCGAGAAGAACTATACCGACCACACACAGGGCGCGCTGCAGCACACCGGCAACGCGCTGGACGTGGCCCTGCATGGCAGGGGCTTCTTCGCGGTGAACGGGCCGAACGGCCCTTTGTACACGCGCAATGGGAATTTCCGGGTCTCGGCGGCAAGTCAGTTGACTACCGCCGACGGCTACGCAGTGCGCGATACCACGGGCGCGGCGCTGACGGTGCAGCTAGGGCGCGGCGTGGAGATTGCGGCGGACGGTACGGTCACGCAGGACGGCAATCCGATCGGAAAGCTGGAGGTAGTCGATTTCACCAGTGCCGCGGATCTCACCAAACAGGGCGCCAACTATTTCCGCGCGCTGGATCCGGCGGCCAAGCCCGGTACGGCCACGGGCACGAGCGTCGAGCAGGGAAACCTGGAGGCATCCAACACCGGCACCGCCGAATCCGCCGTGCGCCTGGTGAATGTGATGCGGCAGTTCGAGATGCTGCAGAAGGCGGTCCTGATCGGCGGCGATATGAGTAAGAAGGCGATTGAAGACGTGGCTAAGGTTTGACGAGTTCAGCGGGGAACGCAGAGGTCTGAGGAGAAGAGATGATTCGAGCACTTTATAGCGCCGCCAGCGGCATGACCGCGCAGCAGATGAATGTGGACAACATCGCCCACAACCTGGCCAATGCCAATACGGCGGGCTTCAAGGCGCGGCGCGCGCAATTCCAGGACCTGATGTACCAGACCGTGGTGCAGCCGGGTTCGGCCAGCGGACAGCAGACCACGGTGCCGACGGGCATTCAGGTGGGTTTGGGAACGCGTCCGGCGTCCAACGAAATTGTGTTCACGCAAGGGGCGTTCAGCCAGACCGGGAATCCGCTCGACCTGGTGATCCAGGGCAACGGCTTCTTTCAGATCCGGCAGACCTCGGGCGATATTGCGTACACGAGGTCCGGCGCTTTTCAGATGGATAAAGACGGCAACATCGTGACCGCGGATGGCAACCTGCTGCAGCCGCAGATCACGATTCCCTCCGCCGCACAGGCGATTTCGATCGCGCAGGACGGGACGGTGAGCTACACCCTGCCCAACCAGACGGCCAGCCAGCAGGCGGGCCAGATCCAACTGGCGACGTTCGCCAATCCGGCGGGCATGAACAGCATGGGTGGGAACCTGTACTCGCCCACCGACGCGAGCGGCACTGCGATTGTGGGCAATCCGGGCGGCACGGAAGGTCTGGGCACGGTGTTGCAAGGCTACACCGAGGGCTCCAACGTGAGCGTGGTGGAGGAGTTCATCAACCTGATCGTGGCGCAGCGCGGGTACGAAGCCAATTCCAAGGTGGTGAAGGCTGCCGACGATATGTACTCGCAGATCAACAATCTGACCCGATGATGCCGCTTGCCCTATTCGCGCTATCCAGCTGCCTCGCCATCGGCTCGGCCAGCGATCAGGTGGTGGCGGGCGATTTCGCCGCCGCGTATCCGGAGTGGCTGGCTGCGCCGAAAGAGGCGCCGCTCGGGCTGGCTCCGGCGCCGGGTGTGGAGCGTGTCTTCCGCGTGGCGGAACTGCGGCGGCTTGCGGCGCGCTGGAACGTTTCGCCGGTGCCGGATCGCGATCTCTGCGTGGCGCGTCCGGTGAACGTGCTCAGCCCGGAAGTGCTGCTGGCGGCGATGCGCAAAGCCGCGCCCACGGCCCGCATCGATCTGCTGGAGTTCAGCCGTCAGCCCGCTCCCGAGGGCGAACTGGACTTTCCGCTCTCTGGTTTGCAGCAGGGCGCGTCGGGCGGCTACTGGCACGGTTTCGTGCGGTATGCGGGAACACGCCGCTTCCCGGTGTGGGCGAGGGTGAAGGTGCTGGCGGAGGGGCCGCGCGTGGTGGCGGCGGAGGCGCTGCGGGCGGGGGCCGTGTTGGACGCCGCGCAACTGCGGGTCGAGACGCGGGAAGAGCTTCTCTCGGGAGCGCATTTTCCCGCAACGATTGAGGCGGTGGCGGGACAGGTGGCGCGGCACGCGATTGCCGCCGGCGCGGCGCTGCAGCAGGAGTGGCTGGAGCCATCCAAGGCTGTGCTGCGCGGCGAGACCGTGATGGTGGAAGTCACTAGCGGCGGCGCGCATCTCAAACTCGAAGCCACGGCGGAGAGTTCGGGCGCGATTGGCGAGAACATCACGGTGGTGAACCCGGTCTCGAAACGCCGCTTTCCGGCGCGCGTGGAGGCCAAAGGCAGAGTTGTGGTGACGGACAACAGGGGGACAAACTGATGCGGGCGATGATTCGGATGTTTGTGGTACTGGAGTGCCTGGCGATGCTGTGCGTGGCGGCGGAGAAGAAGAAGCCCGCGCCGTTGCCACAGAATTCGCCACTGGACAGATATGTGAGCGAAGCCAAGGCGCGCTTTGCCGAGGCTCCGGCGGCGGCGCCGGGTGGCATCTGGGCGCCGGGTTCGCGCCTGGCCGACTCGACGCGCGATATGCGGGCGAGCCAGGTGGACGACGTGCTCACGATCGTGGTGGTGGAGAATGCATCGGCCGTGGTGAGCGGCGGGACCAGTACCGAACGCGCCAGCAGCACGGCCAATTCGGTAGGCGCGCTGGCCGGGCTCACGAAGGCCGGCGGACTGTGGAACAATCTCGCCTCCACCAGCGGCGACACGAAATTGAAAGGTTCAGGCACCACCAGCCGCAATATGGTGATCTCCACTACCATGACCGCGCGTGTTTCCGCGGTGCTGCCCAACGGGGTGATGCTAGTGGAAGCCTCCAAAGACGTGGAGATCAATACCGAGAGGCAGACGATCACGGTGCGGGGCATCGTGCGGCCCGCGGATGTGAGCAGCGCCAACTCGGTGACCTCGAATCTGTTGGGCCAACTGGAGGTGCGCGTGAACGGCAAGGGCGTGGTCAACGATGCGATCCGCCGGCCCAATTTCCTGTACCGCTTCCTGCTGGGCCTGCTGCCCTTCTAATCATGCGACTACGAACTGCGATAGCTGGAATTCTGCTCTTGTTGACGGCGCCGGGGCCGCTGCCGGGGGCGCGTTTGAAGGACCTGGTGTCGATTGAGGGGGTCCGCGACAACCAACTGATCGGGTATGGCCTGGTGGTGGGCCTGGCGGGGAAGGGAGACAGCCGGCAGACGCTGTTTTCGACGCAGAGCCTGACCAATCTGCTGGAGCGCATGGGCGTCAGTGTGGTGGCTACGGCGATCCAGGCGAAGAACATCGCGGCCGTGATGGTGACGGCGACCTTGCCTCCCTTCGCACAACCGGGAATGCACATCGATATCACGGCGGCGGCAGTGGGGGATGCGAGCACGCTGCAGGGTGGGATTCTGGTCTTGACCTCGCTGCGCGGCGCCGACGGGCAGGTCTATGCGGTTGCGCAGGGGCCGATTATGACGGGGGGCTTCTCGGCGGGCCGGGGCGGGACTTCGGCGACGGTCAACCATCCGACGGTGGGGCGCGCGCCGAACGGGGCCACGGTGGAACGGCCTGCGCCCTCGGTGGAGCCCAAAGGCACGGTGCGGCTGCAGGTGCGCCAATCCGACTTCACCACGACCAGCCACATCGTGGAAGCGGTGAATCATAAGTTCGGCGGCGACAAACCGGTAGCGCACGCGGAGAATTCGGGCCTGGTGAGTGTGGCCGTGCCGCCGGAGTACGTGGCGCGCACGACGGAGTTCATTTCGGAGTTGGAGAATCTGGCGGTGGAGGCTGATCGTCCGGCGCGGGTAGTGATCAACGAGCGCACGGGGACGATCGTGTTGGGGAAGGAGGTGCGGGTGGCTCCGGTGGCGATTCTGCACGGGACACTGAGCGTGGAAGTGCAGACCACGATGCAGGTGTCGCAGCCCAACACTTTGGCTCAGGGCACTACGGAAGTGGTGCCGCAGACGAGTGTCTCGGCCAAGGAAGAGAAGGCTCGCAACGTGGTGTTGAAGCAAGGCGCGACGATCGAGGAACTGGTGCGCGCGCTGGCCTCGATCGGCTCGACGCCGAGGGACGTGATTGCGATCCTGCAGAACCTGCGCGCCGCCGGTGCGCTGGAAGCCGAAATCGAGGTGATCTGATGAGCGATTTTGCAATCTCCGCGCTGCTTCCGGGGGGTGGCGGCTCTGCTGCCGTGCCGGCGAACGGCGGGAAGAGTGGCTCTGGCGGCGCGGGTAAGGCGAAAGACGCGGCGCAGCAGTTTGAAGCGCTACTGATTGGCCAGATCCTGCGCAGTGTGCGGGAGAGTGGAACGGGATGGCTGGGAAGCGGGGAGGACGCGTCGGGAGAGTGCGCCACGGATTATGCGGAGCAGCAATTCGCGTCCGTGATGGCGAAGCAGGGCGGTCTGGGGCTGGCGGAGATGATCTCTCGCGGATTGACCAAGAGCGAGTAGGCGCGGGATTCGAAGCAGAGTGCGTGTAAGCCGCCGGCCCGGATTCTTCCGGCCGGCGACTCTCGACTTCGTGCGACTCTTGACTTCGTGCGACTCTTGACTTCGTGCGGACCTACAGGCTCCAGGCGTGCGAGCTATAGCCGGTCGATTCGGCCAGGATGGGCTGCGACCAGGCGCTTTCGGTTTCGACTTCCGGCTGAGGCAGCGGTTCGGTGGGGCGGATGGCTTCCCAGGCTTCCCCGAGCGTATTGAGCAGGCCGAGCACCTCTGCGAGCGGCTCATCGGCCTGATGGAGGTTGGCTTCAATCATGCGGCGCCGCATGTAATTGTAGAGCGCGGCCAGGCGTGCGGCGAGTTCTCCGCCACGCTCCTGATCCAGGGCGGCGGACAATTCAAACGTAATCTCGCAGGCTCGATTGATAGCGCGGGACCGCTCCATGATCCGCCCTTCCGACAACTGATGGCGGGCATCCCGTACCGCTTCCATGCACGCCTGATAGAGCAGGTGGACCAATTCGATGGGGTCCGCCGAGAGTACCTTGCTCTCCAGATAGGCGTCGTGCCCGTTGTTGTAGGCGTCATGTACGTTATTCCACATCATGTTCTCCCGCAAACACTTATCGACGCCGGCGGGGGTGTCTTTAGCGCCCGCCGAGAGAGATTTTCGCGGCATTTTTCTGCCGCCCGGTGGCAATTAACCGGACTGTTTGAGGTCTTCGGCAAGGCGTAGCACATACTCCTCGGGAACCTGGGAGATCACCTCGCTGGTTTTGCGGTTGACGACGCGGATCACCATCTTATTGGTCAGCGCGTCGCGGGTGAAACGCAGTTCGTTCTCTTCCCCGAACATCTCCGCGCCGTTAACGGCCTTTACAGCCTGTACGATCTGCCGGTTCTCGGCGGCCTTATCCGGGGCTGCAACTGGCGCCGGCGCATGTAATTCCGATGCCCCGCGAGTAATTGCGGTAATGTCCATGACGACTCCTTCGCTTGGACCCGGTGACGGATGGCACTTTGGTGGCGGACTCCTGGCTGCCTGTCCCTTTGTTGCCTGTCCCATCGTTGCCAGGCCCATCGGCCGGACTTCTTCGCACTGATCTTATCGGCCGCGGTGAGAGATTCTCGAACGCTCATACTTCCGGGAGTCTGGTCGAAGAGGGGAAAGAGAAGATCTCCATGGCCATTACCGTTCCCGTAATTGGCATCGAGCCCGCGGAACTCGCGTGGATCCGGATGCTGGTTGTTCTACTCCGTCACCCCGACCCGGTGGTACCGGAGTTGACACGTCAGGCGTTGCTTTATCTGGAAGCCGCGGCGGCGAGAAGCGAAGCCTCGCGGGACGACCCGGACATCCCGGCCGCGGGGCAGGGGTAGGCCAAGGGCAGACCGGGGGTAGACCAAGGCTTTGTCCTCGCAGGTCGAACCGGGAGGGGAATTCTGGGGATCTGGGGGTGGCACGTGATAAATTGCATGGAGTGACTCCCCGCACGTTATACCAGGTCCTCCACGAGACCGCACGCGTCCACGGCGACGCCGATGCTCTGCGCCAGCCGTTGCCTGACGGCACGTACCTCACGTATTCCTGGAAGCAGTATCTGCGCGCCGCAGAAGAGATTGCTGCCGGATTGCGCTCACTGGGAGTCGGCAGAGGCGAGACGGTCGCACTGAATTCGGAGACCCGGCTGGAGTTCTACCTGGCGGATCTGGGGATTCTGAGCAACGGTTCGATCGCCGCCGCGCTGTATCCGAGTTATCCGCCGAAGGACTTGGTCCGCACCATCGAAGCCGTGAGTGCGCGGGCGGTATTTGTAGAAGATGCGAAGACCCTGAAGATGCTGCGGGGAGCCGCGGTAGACCACTGGGTTCTGCTTACCGGGGAAGCCGAAGGGGCGATGACACTGGAGGGGCTGCGCACGTTGGGCCGAGACGCGATGGCGGCCGATGCGGGGTTGCTGGAGCGTATTCGGGCAAGTGTTTCGCCGAGCGACCACGCCATACTCTACCTGACGAGCGGTGCGACGGGTGAGCCGAAGATGGCTCTGGTGACGCACCACTCGATCGTCTCCAACATCGACATGGGCCCGGCAGTGATCCCGATGGGGCCGGAGGATTGCACAGTGGCGTTTCTACCTTCCGCGCACATTGCGCAGCGGGTGGTGATCGAGTTGCTGCCGATGCGCTGCGGCATGCCGGTGACGTTCTTCGAGAGCCTGTTGAAGCTGCCACAGGATATCCGCAAGGTGCGCCCGACGATTTTCCTGGCGCCGCCCCGCATGTGGGAGCGGGTCTATTCCACGATCTGCACGGAACTGCGCAAGCGGCCGGCGGCCATCCGGAAGGCGTTCTACGGCGCACTGGGCCTGGGCCTGGCGGCAGCGCGTTACCGCCGCGAAGGCAAGGCGGTGCCGATTCGCATTCGCGCTCCGCTGGCGCTGGCGGACCGGATCTTTTTCACCAAGGTGCGGGCGCGGTTCGGCGGCCGGTTGCGTGTGGCGGCGAGCGGCGCGGCGCCGCTGAGCAAAGATCTGGGCGAGTTTTACGAAGCCATCGGGATGCCGATTTCGGAGGGTTATGGCCTGACGGAAGGCGGGGTGGTGTCACTCAATCCGCTGGAGCGGCCGAAGCCGGGGAGCATCGGGAAGCCGCTGGCGGGTGTGGAAGTGACCTTCAGCGAGGACGGCGAAATTCTGGTCAAGAGCCCGTGCCTCTTTTCGGGCTACCTGAACGATGCCCAAACCACCGCCGAAGTACTGCGCGACGGGCGATTGCACACGGGCGATCTGGGCCAGATGGATGCCGATGGCTACATCTTCATCACGGGGCGGAAGAAGGAGCTGATCGTTTCTTCGACCGGCAAGAAGATCTACCCTTCGCGGGTGGAGAGCCTGTTCAAGACCGAGTCGCTGATCAGCCAGGTGCTGCTGGTGGGCGACCGGTTGCCCTTCCTGACGGCGCTGTTCACGATCAATACCGCCGCGGCGGAATCGCTGAAGGGGATGGAGCAATGGAAGGGGCGTCCGGTGTCCGACGTGGTGCAGGCGCCGCCGGTGATCGCAGAGATCCAGAAGGCGGTGGTGCGGGTGAACAAGCAACTGGCGCCGTTCGAACAGGTGCGCAAGCACCGCATCCTGAACCGCGATTTCACCATTGAGAACGGTGAACTCACGGCGACGATGAAGGTACGCCGCACGCAGGCGATGGCGAACTTCAAGGAACAGATCGACGAATTGTACGCGGGCAGGGAGTAGGCTCCGCTATTTGGGAGGCGCCGCCATCATGGCCTTCCAGGTTGCCTCATCCTGACCGACGCTGAGGAGTTTGCCGCTGCGCACCAAGGGGAGGCGCAGCAGTTTGGCATCGCGCTCGACGCGCGCGAGCAGATCGCCTTCGGTCATTTTCAGGTATTTCAGCCCGGCATCGACCCAGGCTTTGCCTTCGGTATCGATGAGTCCGGCGGTGCCGAATTTTTCCAGGAAGCGGCGGATCTCTCCGGGCGACATGGGCTTCTGTTTGAGGTCCACGAAGTGGATTGTGGCGCGGCGTTCCTTGAAGAAGCGTTCGGCGGCGCGGGTCTCCTGGGAGTTTTTCAGGCCGAAGATCTGCACACTCACCATACGCTTCCATTTTGCCTCATTCCACAGGAAGCACAGCGGACGCACAGGGGATGCACGCTGGGTTGTATCCTATTCTTTTACTTCCCGGCACTACTTCTAATATTGGAGCGAGACTGATGACGATTGCAGACCTTGCACAGATTGCAGGACGCACGTATCCCGCGCGCCGCCGCACACAGAACCTGGTGGGGGGCGTGAGCCCGATCCAGGCCGCGAATTTTTCGATTGGCAACGTGACGCTGGAGCCGAACGGCGGCCAGGTGCCGTGGCACAACCAGGTGCAGGAAGAGGTCTATTTCATTGTGGAGGGCACGGGTGAAATGTGCCTGGGCGAAGAGCGCACCACGCTGCACGCGGGGCAGGCGGTCTACATTCCCAGCACGGTCTTCCACCAGCTCACCAACATCGGCGACACGCCGCTGCGCATGCTCTACTGCTACGGGCCGGCGGGAGATGTGGCGCACTGGCGGCAGGAGTTGGACGGCACGTTGCCGCGCGCCGGAGTGGATGTTCCCGCGCTGCCCGCTGGCGCGCGCCCGCAGTGCACCGAGAAACCGAAAGCGTAGTTCCCCCACTTCCATGAGCGAACAAACCATTCACAACGTAGGCATCATCATGAACGGCGTCACCGGACGCATGGGGCTGAACCAGCACCTGCGCCGTTCGATCTACGCCATCATCAAGCAGGGCGGCGTCAAACTGAGCGC
>CAIRBY010000427.1 GCA_903876865.1 uncultured Acidobacteriia bacterium | reverse complement strand
TCGATGCCGAGCGCGCGGTAATCGGCGCGGTGCGTTTCCAACTGGATCCAATCGCTGGTGGCCAGCGGCAGGCCGTTGCGGTCGAAGACGGTGCCCTTGGGGATCTCGCGCATGATCTCCAGCAGGCGCGGATTGTACTGGTAGCGGCGCGCGCCATCGGCCTGTATGACGAGGGTTCCGGCACCGAGCGTGGCATCGCTGCGCACGACCTGCGTCCAGGCGGCTTTGCCCACCACGAGGGCCGCGGCGAGTGCGAACACCGTGCCCATGGAGCGCACCTGGAGACCGGACGGGGGAGCGGGCGTGGCGGCGGCAGACGGAGCCGGCTTCACGGAGAGCGCGATCCCGAACATGGCGAAATTGGCGAGCATCGCGGTGCGCCCATAGCTGAGGAACGGCGTGACCACGCCGGAGAGCGGCAGCACGCCGAGCGATCCGCCCGCGATCAGCAGGATCTGAAATGCGGTGGCGGCAGCCATGCCGGCGGCGAGGAAGAACTCGTAATCGCTGCGCGCGCCGCGCGCGATTCGAAGCATGCGGTAGAGCAGAAACGCGTAAAGCGCGAAGACCGCGGCCACGCCGAGGAAGCCCCACTGCTCGCCGAGCACGGCGAGGATGAGATCGGTGTGGCCCGCCGGCACCAACTGCGGATCGCCATAGCCCATGCCGGTTCCGGCGATGCCTCCGGTGGAATAGGCCCAGAGGGAATGCGCCAGTTGATCGCCGCCGTGCACCAGATTGTCCCAGGGCGAGAGCCACATGGAGACGCGCTCGCGAACGGTGTGCGGCACGCCCAGCAGGTAGCCGCCGAGGAAGCCGGAACCGAGCAGCGCGAGCCCGGCGGCGGGCACGAAGGCGCTGCCGCGCGCGATGCCATACAGGGCCAGAAACAGATAGGCAAAGACCAGCGCCGGTCCCATATCTTTTTGCAGGAAGAAGAAGAGCAGGCAGAGCACCACCGAGACCAGCACCGGGAGCGTAAACTCGACGGGCGGAATATCGATGCGGCTGGTGAGCGCGGCCAGAGTGGGGCGCGTTTCGCGGGCGTGGCGCAGCACGTCCCAGCGGCGCGCGAAATAGCCGGCGAGAAAGAAGACCAGCAGCACGCGGATGATCTCCACCGGCTGGAAGCCGAAGAGATTCACCTTGGCATCACTGGCGCCGGGGCCGGTGCCGAAGACCACGAGCAGGGCGGAGAGCGCGAAACTGCCGAGCAGCGGCACGAAGCTGAGCCGCCCGGTGAGGCGTTCGTAATCGAAGGCGCTGAGCACGGCCAACAGCAGCGCGCCCGCCGCCGCGCCCTGCGCGAAATCCACGAAGAGCAGTTGATCGCGCACCGGATCGCGCAGGCTCACCATGAGGATCAGCCCGATGCCGGAGAGCACCATCAGCCCGGGCAGGAAGGTCTGATCGCCGCCGAAGCCGCGCAGGCTCCAGAAGAAGTGTACCAGCCAGAATGCGGCGAAGAAGATGCCGCACCACAGATAAAACGCGCGTTGAAACTGGGCCGGGCGGCGCACCACCAACAGCGGCTTCAACTGGCGAAACTGCTCGTTGGTGAGCAACTTCCTGCGCGCGATGCCGCCCACGTTAGCGAGCGTGCCGGTGAGGTAGTAGATCTCGCGGGCGGCCGTGTCGCGCGCCTGCGGCTTGGGGAAGAGCGGCGCGAGCGCGGGCAGCAATTCCTCGCGCCCGCCGAGTTCGTTCAGGTTGAGCAGGCGCCGCGCGCTGAGGCCGGTATCGATCGCGGCAAGCCCTTCGCTCTTTGCGCGGTGGACCTGGTAGAGTCCAGCGGCCACGAGCAGGCTCGCGGCCAGGGTGAAGAGGAATTCGCGGGAGCGCCACGAGGGGCGCGGCGAGGCACGGCG